>NZ_JCACKS010000075.1:0-11130 GCF_059505505.1 Pelatocladus sp.
AACTTCTATTGACGTTCTTTTACCACAAAATATACTATTTTGGAGATGTTTACTACCATAATTCTTCTCTCAATGGAATGATCCTTACAGTCCTACCTGGGGAGTTACGCCGATACTAATTTATCTGGCTATTTTTCTTCGTGTCTATGTGCCTTGGTGGTGAAAAAATCCTTTATCAAACCACAAAGACGTTAAGATACCTTTGTATCTTAATGCCGCTAGCCACCACTCTCAGCAATCAATTCTCCCAGCACTTTGCCTAAATACTCATATTCTTCAATTGTGTTGTAAATCTGCGCGGAAATCCTCACTAGTAACTTCGGTGTCTCTTGCCAAGGAACCACTTGCACTTGAATTTCAAACCGATCAAATAACTCATCACGTATAGATAAAAAATTGCGGTTTGACAAAACAATAGGTATGGGTATAATAGCCATTGAGCCGATCATTTCTTCCGGACAAGGTGGCAAAACTTGGAGTGTTTCACAAAGTAGCTGTCTGGCTTGCAATGCTAATTGATGATTGCGCTGTCTCAATTCATCCCAACCACCAGGTAACAGGGAACCCAAAAATGCGATCGCTTCTGGTACGCACATATACGCTGTGGGATCATCTGTTCCCATCCAATCAAATTCCAATTGAAAGCGACTTTTATCAGTGCGTGGCGAGTTCGCACCGTGGCTAATTGTCAAAGGACGAATTTGTGGTTGTTTATCTCGTTGCACATACAAAAAAGCTGCTCCCTTGGGCGCACACAGCCATTTATGGCAATTTCCCGTGTAATAGGTCGCGCCAATTTCTCGCAAATTTAGGGATAACATACCCGGTGCATGAGCGCCATCTACAAGTGTGTCCACACCCCTTGCTTGCAATTGCTGCACCAACTGCTGTAGGGGAAAGATTAATGCTGTTTGACTGGTGACATGATCTAGTAATGCTAATCTTGTTTGAGGTGAAACTTGCTCTATGACTGCTTCTACAACTTGCTGAGGCGAATCTAGGGGAAAAGGAATCTGAGCAATTACTATCTGCGCCCCTGTGCGGCTGGCGATAAAATCAAGTGCATTACGACAGGCGTTGTACTCGTGGTTAGTTGTGAGTATTTCGTCTCCGGGATGAAAAATTAGGGAACGCAACACTGCATTGACGCCAGTAGTTGCATTGGGGACAAATACCAAATCTTCGACATCAGCACCCACAAACGCCGCTAGTTTGTTTTTAGCTGCATCTAGAAGTAGTTCCCATTCCCTGGTGAAAAATCGTAGTGGTTCTTGTTCGAGCTGCGATCGCAACTGTTGCTGAAATGATAAGACTGTGATCGGGCAAGCACCGAATGATCCGTGATTGAGAAAAGTTACCTTTGGATCAAGCGACCATAAATTCTTAAAAGATGAAGATTGAAGGTTGAGGCATGAAACGCTTTCTTTATCCTTCATCCTTCACCTTTTATCCTTTTTAAACTCCCCAGGCAGGATTCGAACCTGCGACCAATCGGTTAACAGCCGACCGCTCTACCACTGAGCTACTGAGGAACGTCACGATTAATAATAGTAATACCAAGTTCTAGGAATTGGCAAGTACTTTAGGAAAATTTTTTGAAAAAATTTTGTGTGTGTGTTGATTAGCAATCCGAATCCACTCAAACCCTTTGACTCGCTTTTCCGACAGAGTTGAGGATTATCCTATGTTCCGCGTCAAGGACAAGCTTGTCAATAACTCAGGGCTAAAGCCGCTGAGCTTGTAAGAGAAATCAAACAAGCTGTATTGACCAGTCTAAGTACCTCGCGTACTACGTTTTTTGAGTCACGACACCGAGGACAATGCGTACGCCCCCGGCGTTGCCGAAGGCTAGCTAGTTCCCTGCCCTGTCATTTGCAATTAAACAGTTTTAAAGTCACTGAAACAGTGTTGCAAGTCTAAAAAGCTCTTAAAACATTGACAAAGCTAACATTACGACGTTCCACTACAGATAGAACACATTCACCCTAGAGCCAAAGGAGGTAGCAATTCGATTACAAATCTCACATTAAGTTGCGAAAAATGCAACACAAAGAAAGGGATTAAGGATATTAAAGAGTTTCTCAAAAAAGACCCTTCAAAGTTGGGAATAATTTTGAAGCAAGCTAAAAAACCATTGGCAGATGCAGCCGCAGTAAACACTACCAGATTTGCATTGTTGAACGCATTGAAAGAAACTGGCTTACCTATAGAAACAGGTTCAGGAGGATTAACAAAGTTCAACCGTAGCCAAAAAATTTAGAAAAATCTCACTGGTTAGATGCTGCTTGTGTAGGGCAATCAACACCAATTCTCAACATCAAAGGAATTAAACCATTATTAATCACTGCTAATGGTCACGGCTCTAGACAATCTTGTAGAACTGACAAGTTTGGTTTTCCTTCTAGATACGTTCCAAGATTCAAATTTGTTAAAGGATTTCAGACTGGTGATATCGTCAAAGCTGTTGTCGGTAAAGGCAAAAAGATAGGTGAATATGTTGGGCGAGTTGCTGTTAGGACTACTGGTAGTTTCAACATCTCTACCAATAATGGATTAGTTCAAGGAATTAGTTACAAATACTGTTCAGCAATCCACAAAAAAGATGGTTATGGTTACGCAAATTAAAAAGACCACGGTGGTTAAAACCACTCGTGTCGCTTCCCTCTCAGGTCTGTAGCTTGCTTCCCGCAGGGTAGACGCGCTTGTTTCCCGCATCCCGTGAGGTTTTTATGAACAATTGATTTCTGGTTTGCAGGAAATATATCAAGCCTTTTGTGATCAACGTGGTTTTGTTCACATGGTTTATCGAACTAGCGTCCAGCTGGCTGAACCTGCTTAAGTTTAGTAGAGTAAGCATTTATACCCACCCTACAATTAACTAGCGGTCTACAGAACCCATAATTACGTCGATACTACCCAGAATTACCACAATATCTGCTACCTTCACACCCCGCAGTAAATGAGGGAGAATTTGTAGGTTGTTATAATCTGCTGGGCGAATCTTCCACCGCCAAGGAAAGACGTTATCATCGCCAATCAAATAAATTCCCAATTCACCTTTACCACTTTCGACGCGGCTGTAAATTTCGCCTTTGGGAATCTTAAAAGTAGGAGCAACTTTCTTGGCTATGTATTGATAATCAAAATCATCCCACTCGGATTTTTTACCAGCTTGCATCCGCTTGGCTTCTAGGTTTTCGTATGGGCCGCCTGGAAGTCCTTTCAGAGCTTGGCGAAGAATCTTCACGGATTCACGCATTTCCCGCATCCGTACCAGGTAACGGGCTAAACAATCTCCGGCAGTTTCCCACTGTACTTCCCAGTCGAAGTCGTCGTAACATTCATAGTGGTCTACTTTCCGCAAATCCCACTTGACGCCAGATGCACGTAACATTGGGCCAGAAAGTCCCCAGTTAAGTGCTTCTTCGCGGGTGATAGTACCAACGCCTTCTACACGGCGACGGAAAATAGGGTTGTTAGTAACTAAGCGCTCGTACTCATCTATCTTGGGTATTAAGTAGTCGCAAAAGTCTTCGCACTTGTCTACCCAACTGTAGGGTAAATCAACCGCTACTCCCCCAATACGGAAGTAGTTGTTGTTAACCATGCGATAACCTGTAGCAGCTTCCCACAGGTCGTAAATCATTTCCCGTTCGCGGAACTGGTAGAAAAAGGGAGTTTGAGCGCCCACGTCAGCAAGGAACGGGCCAAACCACAGTAAATGGTTAGCGATGCGGTTTAACTCCAGCATAATGACGCGGATATAGCTGGCGCGTTTGGGGACGGTAATCCCTGCTAATTTTTCGGGGGCGTTGACTGTGACGGCTTCATTAAACATACCCGCCGCATAGTCCCAGCGACTGACGTAGGGGACATATTGGAGATTAGTGCGGTTTTCCGCAATTTTTTCCATCCCCCGGTGTAGATAGCCAATGACCGGCTCACAATCAACAACGTCTTCGCCATCTAGAGTGACAATTAACCGCAGAACTCCATGCATTGAGGGGTGATGAGGCCCCATGTTCAGCACCATTGGTTCAGTGCGGGTTTCTATTCTTGCCATAGATTCAGTGTTCTCCGGTTTGTTAACGATGAAGCCAATAACCCCTACTTGGATATTTATTTGACGTTTTTGATTTCGGGTGGCTTTTTGAAGATATATTTGCTACTAATACACATAAATTCCACAAGTTAAAATTGGAGAATTCATGCGTTTAGCTTGGATTCAACTAATTTAATTATATTGAGATGGGTGTAGACAAGCCGATTGACACTAGCAGAACTATCCATAGGCATTCAAGAAGATTACCATAGGCTATATCGCTGAACTACCCCGACGTTATACTTATTTCTGCGCCAGTCAACATGAATTCTCATTCCACCGAACCGATAGATATTGAAGAACGGACTTTTTCTCATACTCCTGTCTTGCCTCAAGCAGTGATTGAAGGTTTAGCGGTACGCCCTGGTGGGAATTATTTAGATGCAACAGTTGGGGGTGGAGGTCACACTCGTTTAATTTTGGAAGCTGCAACCGATGTGCGAGTCACTGCTGTTGACCAAGATGAGGATGCTTTGGCGGCGGCGCAAAAGGAATTAGCTGAATTTGGAGAACGTGTCACATTTATCCACACCAACTTTGCGGCTTACGAATTTCCACTTAGTAGTTTTGCTGGTATTATCGCTGATTTGGGAGTGAGTTCTTACCATCTGGACACAGCAAACAGGGGTTTTAGCTTTCGCCATGAAGCTAAATTGGATATGCGAATGAATAAACAACAATCTCTAACAGCAGCAGATGTAATTAATGATTGGGATGAAACTGAACTAGCAGATACTTTTTTTAAATATGGGGAAGAAAGACTCTCACGGCGTATTGCTAAACGCATTGTCGAACAGCGTCCGTTTGAGACGACCACACAGCTAGCACAGGCGATCGCCTACAGTGTTCCACCCAAATATCGTTATGGCAGAATTAACCCTGCGACTCGTGTTTTTCAAGCACTGCGAATTGTGGTCAACGATGAGTTAAAATCTTTAGAAACCTTGATCGCCAAAGCACCACAGGCGCTTATACCTGGTGGCAGAATTGCGATTATCAGTTTTCATAGTTTAGAAGACCGTTTGGTTAAACATGGTTTGAGGAACTCACCTTTGTTAAAGGTTTTGACAAAAAAGCCACTTACTGCACAAGAAGATGAAATTGTCAATAATCCTCGTTCTCGTTCTGCGAAATTAAGGATCGCTCAGAGGGTAGGAATCGGGGATTCTCCGTTATGAGACGCACTCACATTCGGGGATATGGGGGACTATGGGGGACAATGGAGACAAAGCGGAGAATAAACACCAATGACCATTAATCAACTATTCCCAAAATAATTTGCTTAGAACTGCGAGTCCATTCCATCTGCGACGCCGACAAGTTGTTCTTCTGGGAGGGTCATCTTCGCTTTCTAGTTTGGGGCTACTGTTGGTGATTGTCAAATTACTTCGATCTTTTACACCTAAATAGAAGCTTTTCGTGAGAAGATTAGTAAGCATAATAGGGAATCTTCTTCATCTACTTCCGAACCGACTCGGATTTCTGATTGAGCAAGCAAACAAGTTATCAACTGTATTTGATATTTTTGCCAATTTCATCAAATATGTATTAATTGATAGTGTTTGCTACTTTTAGTCATAAAGTTGTAGCGGTAATTACTGAAAAAATTAACAGGGGATTTATACCTTAGATGTATGGAAACCAAGCCTTCAAAACAGTAATTTCTTAAAAAGAACAACATCATAGAAGCCTTTATTGGTTCTGATAAGAAAAAACAGCCTGCCTTTTTGGGGTGCAACTAGTGAATCAGAGAATTCAATAATTTCTTGTTGGCATAGCGATGCTTTTATAGGGTATCCCCTAAAAGAGGCTAGTCTTCCATTTCTTCATGTATTCAGTAGATGGACATAATTAAGCATGAAAGATATTCCTAGTTTGTAATAAGCCATTGTTACTAGTTACTAGAAACTTTTGTTTATTTATGTCCATCTACATATTTCTGAACACACCAAAAAAATTTAGGTAAATACTCAGTAATGATGAACAAAAAATGGGCAACCAAGCGAATCACTCTAAACCTAGCTTCAGGTGAAGCCGAGAAGCTTGAACGATATTGCCAACAAACTGGTAGACCAGCAACAGATGTGATTAGGGAACTTATTCGAGGATTACCTATACAATTGCAAACTGACTTAAACTCAATTGAACAGAATTACTCAACTACTATCGGTCAATTGCGAATTTAATTTAAAATTCATAATTCATAATTCATAATTTATAAGTACAAGTTATGAATTATGAATTAATCATCATTTAATAATTGCTATGAACGACTCTTGGTAACTCAACACGAAAAGTTGAACCTTCAGCGAGTTTACTTTCCACAGTAATAGTGCCTTTCATTAAGCTAACTAATTGGTCTACAATTGCTAGTCCCAAACCAGTACCGCCGTGTTTACGTGTCAGACATTGGTTAACTTGCCGAAATTCTTGGAAAATATTTTTTAAATCAGCTTCGCCAATACCTATACCTGTATCTTTTACGATTAACATCACTCTGTCTTGAATTTCTAAGACTTCAACATTTACATTACCTACATCCGTGAATTTAATCGCATTGGAAAGCAAATTAACTAAAATTTGTCGAAAGCGATCGCAATCATTAATAATCTGAGGATTTGTAAGATTAATATAAACATTTATAGTTAAATTTTTCTGCTGGGCTAAACAATATAATTCTTGAACGGTTGTTGTGATCAATTCAGCCAAATTAAATTCTTCTAGATTCAACTCCAGCCGTCCAGCCTCCAGCTTGGAGAAATCTAGTATATCCTCAATCAGCGCCAGTAGGCGTCTGGCACTGGATAAAATACGTTCTACCATGCTTCTTGCCTGTGGCGGAAACTGATTATATGGGTGGCGTAGCAATAGTTGGGAAAAGCCCAAAATCGCATTCATTGGGGTACGCAATTCATGAGACATTACTGCCAAAAACTGTGATTTGAGCCTTGTCGCTTCTTGTAATTGTAAATTTTCATTTTTGATCGCCTGTAACTGTTCTTCTGCTTGCTTACGGATGGTAATATCCCTGATCAACCAACGCCAACCTTGAGAATTACCTTGGCGATCGCAGATTGTAGTTACACTGATGGCGGCGTCAAATTTAGTGTGTTCCCGCGTTTGCAGATGAATTTCCCAATCTTGAATTTGTTTGATCTGCTGCAAACTAATTAGCTGGGAACGAAACACACGACGCTGATTTTCTGGGACGAAATTGATCAGTAATTTACCTTGAATATATTTTTGTGATATTCTAAATAAGCTACTAGCAGTGCGGTTTGCTTCTAAGATTTTGCCTTCAGTATTAGTTACTAGAATAAGCATCTGGGGCGAAATCAAATAGTTCTTTGTAGCGTTGACGTTCCACTTCCAATGCAAAGCGGATATCTATTAATTCCTGATTCTGTTGGCGTATTTCTTCTTCTGCTACTCTGAGTTCTTCTAATGCTGTGTTAAGTTCCTCAAGAGAATCATGCAGAATTTCTGATGACGGTAATGGTGAAGTATTAGCATGATTTTGTAGCGCATCAGCACGTTGACGTACAGCCTTTATTTGTTGGGTCCATTCGGAGGTGTTCACACTGAAACTCCTAGTGATTATGACTGGTTTATTATTTTTTTATTTAAAGTATGTAAAATTATTCAGAGGAATTAGTACTGTAAAAGCTACCGAAAAGACTCTGAGGTATTAAATTTATCTGGTGAAACTGATTTATTAATAGAGTTGGGAGAGAAAGAAGGAAGGAATTTTGGCATATTTAATGATGTTGAATTTTAAAAAAGAATGTTATAATTATTTGGTTGATTTCTTGATGGCATATCTTAACAAGAATTAAATCATAGTTTCTATAATCAATTATTTAACAAAAATGTCACTATATTGAGTTTTGGTTAAGTATGTAAACAAGATTTGGGATTTTTTTAACTTCATGCTTGCAACTTTTTAATTACAAGCCGTAAGCTCTAATTTTTGTCACTTTATTTAACATATTAATTGATTTTTGGGAGGCTATCACCCCTCGGCCGTTATAAGTATGGCAAAATTTGATCTTCCAAAAGTTTAAATATTGATTATAAATTTTAGTTTGGAAATCAATGCAACCTTTACAAACAAGCTCATCTATAAAATAGAATCTGCTGCTTTCAATTGATTAAGAGTGACACATATATAGTTGTTTTTATATCTCCTTAGCGAGTGATAAAAAACAGCGTTTAAGTATGAGATTAAGAATCTACCAATAACCAATGACGACCCTAGCTAGTTAACTTCATTTTGGTGTATCCAGTTCATGATGGCTACTTGTTCGTTTTGTCAATTTCCTCCATTAACAAGATTACTCCTTGAATATCTCGTGTGGTTGAAGCACGTAGAGGTGTACAGGAAATTTTGCACAATATTGCTCTACCACGTCGATTTATGGCTTCAAGTGTCACTTCTGGACATGAAGACTCTCCTAGTAAACAGGTGCGGATAGGTTGACGAAGTTGTTCAACTGGTAAACCAATATCCAGATTTAGAAAGTGTCTACCTTTAACTTCATCAGCACGGACACCCCAAAGGTCTTCAGCGCGATAATTCCAAATTTGGATGTGTAGGTCTTGATTGAGAACGACCACACCACTGTGCAAACCAGTCAAAATCGATTCCAAAAAGGTGTTGATTTGAGCAAGTTCATCACTACGCTGACGCATTTCGTCGTTGAGAGTGTGGAGTTCTTCGTTAGTAGATTGTAATTCCTCGTTCATTGTCTCCAACTCTTCGTTGGTAGATTGGAGTTCTTCGTTGGTGGTTTCGAGTTCTTCGACGGTAGACTGAAGTTCTTCGTTGGTCGTTTCCAATTCTTCGTTAGTAGATTGGAGTTCTTCGTAAGCTGTTTCCAGTTCTTGGTTGGCGTGTACTAGATCGTTTTGTAATTGTTTGAAGCGAGTAACGTCGGTGAAGACGATTTTTACGCCCAAAAATTCATCGCCCTTATTGTCTAGCAGAGGTATGATCTGGACGTCGAAATATCTGGTTTCTTGTTCTGTAATTGACCATTCAATTTCTTTCAAAGTGACAGCACGGTGGCTAGTGCTAACTTTCTGAATCTGCGATCGCAATTCTAATGGTCTATACGAAATTTCTAAATCTTGTAGGGGACGACCTAGATCTCTAGGATTGAGATTACATAAACTACGAGCTTGTTCGTTAGCTAGCACCAAATAATTGTGAATATCCACTATCACCTGAGCAATTGGATCAATCTCGAAGGCTGCTTGATGAATGCGAGTCATCTTGTCAACGTTCTCCGGTGTGGATTGCTGAGTACTCAAATGTGTGATATTCAACAATAGATCGCGGCGGTTTCCGTTTGTTACTTTTGTAAATATACGTCGCCGCAAATCCAAAGGTGTAAAGGAGTGATTACGGGTAAACAACATTTCTGCTTTACCTAAAAACAGAAAACCGTGATTGTGTAGAGCAAAATGAAAGCGATCCAAAATTCTCACTTGAGTTTCAGAATTGAAATACATTAAAGTGTTGCGACACACTAGCATGTCAATTTTGGAGATTGGTGCATCCTGAACTAAATCGTGACGACCAAAAATGACACCGCGACGCAATTCTTTCTGCACGATGTAGCGACCACCTAAACGCTCGAAATACTTTTCTAGTAACTCTGGAGAAATAGGTTGGATTTCCTTGGGGTTGGGGTTATAGTTTGCATGACGAGCGTATTCAAGAGCTTCAGCATCCACATCAGTTGCAAAGACTTTCACTCGTGCTATGTATTGTTCTATACCCACTGCTTCAGCCAGCAACATAGCTAAAGTGTAAGTTTCTTCCCCAGAAGCACATCCCGCACTCCATACTCGAATAGGTTGGCTGGGGTGTTTGTTACTAATGATCCGAGGAATGATTTCACTTGCTATATATTCCCAAGTTTCCGCATCTCGAAAGAAACCCGTGACATTAATTAAGATCGTGTTGAACAACTCAACAAACTCGTCTGGATGTACTTCCAGGTAGTCAAGATATTCGTTGTAATCTTCAACACCAATCATTTGCATACGTCTTTTTATCCGCCTGCTTAAGCTGGTGCGCTTGTAGCCCCTAAAATCAAAACCACGGTTGCGTTTGATGTATTCTAAAAGGTTTTCTAGTTCTGGATTAGTATCCGTGGTACTCATAAGTAATGGGCGCGTTAAAGCATATTAATAAGAACAATATTTTGCAAATTAATTGCTAAATTAAGTAATTTATACAAAAATAAAATATAATTTAAAAGTTTTAAACCTCGTCTAGTTGGAAACCCCTAGTTTTACTCATCAGGATCAAAATGATTTTTCACTTACAAGCGATCGCAAACTCCAATTCTCAAGATAGATGAGGTTTAAATATAAAAAATATTTGGAAAGTTACTTATTAATTAAATAAACTAAAGTATTAGCGATCGCTTCCAAAGGCAAAACAAAATCAACTACTCCAGTTTTTATAGCAGCTTCAGGCATCGCAAAAAAATCAGAAGTCGCTTCATCTTGAGCAATTACTGTACCACCCATCTTTTTTATTGCCTGTACTCCGGTTGCGCCATCACCATCCATCCCAGTCAAGACAACAGCGATCGCCCATTGTTGGAAACTAGCTGCTGCTGACTGAAACAGCACATCGCCTGCGGGGCGGACATGACGAACTTTTTCCGTTTGAGACAAAGACAAAGTTGCGTCGGTATTGATTAACAGGTGATGGTTGGGAGCAGCAATGTAAACCGTGCCTGGTTTTAACTTGTCAGCCGCTTCTGCCTGCTTAACTATTAAAGGAGTACGTTGACTTAATATTTCAGCAAGCATACTCGGATAGTGGGGAGCTAGGTGCTGAACAATGGCGATGGGAGCAGCAAACTCTTGGGGTAAGTTGGATAAAATTGCGCTTAAAGCCTTAAGTCCACCAGCTGATACCACTATTACTACTATGTAGTTATTCGTCATTAATCACTAAACATCTCCAAAATAGTATATTTTGTGGTAAAAGAACGTCAATAGAAGTT
>NZ_JCACKS010000076.1:0-10954 GCF_059505505.1 Pelatocladus sp.
TTGCTTTTACCTACGCTGCAAACTCTCGTTTGTGGGGGGAGAGTGAAAAACTACAAAAATATACTGCTTGCGAATCAAGAAAGTTTAAATATATATAATAAATTAGATTTTGAACAGCTACCTAGTGAAAATATAGAACCTTTTAATCATGCTGTTGATCCAGCTTACATGCTCTATACTTCAGGTTCCACAGGACTACCCAAAGGAGCAATAGTTAGGCATGATGGTGCAATTAACCATATCTATGCTCAATTTGATGAATTAAAACTAACTGAGCAATTTTGTTTTCTACAAAGCGCTCCTTCCTCGACAGATATTTCTGTCTGGCAATTTTTAGCGCCACTTTTAATAGGTGGTAAGACAGTCATAGTAGACATTGAAACTGTTGCGATTCCTGATAAACTATTTAAAGCACTTAAATCAGAAAAAATTACAGTTGTCGAATTAGTACCAGCACTATTTGGGGGCTTACTTGAATATATTTCGGGGCTAGGAATTCACGACAGAGAATTACCTGATTTGAAATGGATGATGGTTGTGGGGGAAGCAGTATCTGTAAGTTGGGTAAATAAGTGGCTCCAAATATATCCTGAAATCAAAATTGTTAACGCCTATGGTCCCACCGAAGCAGCAGATGATATTACTCAGTTTATTGTTAACAAGCCTTTTGATGAAAATCAGCGAACAGTACCAATTGGTAAACCATTAGCAAATTTAAATATCTACATTCTCGATGAGCAAATGCAGCTATTACCCATCGGCGTTCCTGGAGAAATTTGTGTATCGGGAATTGGTGTCGGCGAAGGGTATTGGAAAAATGAAGAAAAAACTAATTTAAGTTTTGTTCCTAATCCCTTTCCAGATGCTAGGAAGAAGTTACCAGAAAATCGTAGAGATTTAATTTATAAAACAGGAGATTTAGGAAGATGGCTCAGTAATGGAAATATAGAATTTCTCGGACGTATTGATCATCAAATGAAGATTCGTGGCTTCCGAGTTGAACTTGGGGAAATTGAAACATTTCTGAGTCAACACCCAAATGTACGTGAAAATATAGTCATAGTTCATCAAGAAGAACCAGGTAACTTGCAATTAGTTGCTTATGTGGTTGCAAAAACAGAACTAGTTCCTAGTATTAGTGAATTGCGTAATTTTTTAAAAGAAAAATTACCTGACCATATGTTACCTTCTACTTTTGTGATACTAGACAATCTACCCATAGCACCAAGCGGTAAAGTAGATCGTAAAGCTTTACCTAAGCCAGATAATCTCCGCCCAATATTAGAAACAGCTTACGTGTTACCCCGAAATGAGATGGAACACACAATAGCTGATATTTGGCAAAAAGTACTTAAGGTGGAAAAAGTTGGTATCCAAGATAACTTTTTTGATCTTGGTGGTCATTCACTAAATGTGCTTCAGGTTTACAGCAAACTGCGGGAACTGTTTAAACCTGATTTAGCAATAACTGACTTATTTAAATATCCAACAATTAGTTCCATAGCCCGGTATTTAAACCAAGAAGAAGACGATAGCTTTGAAAATCAGAGCGATAAATTGAATGAACAGTTAGAGGCTGGAAAAGCAAGATTAAAACAACGCTTTTTACAAAAGAGACAACAGAATCTTTAATAGCGACCAATAAAATTAATTATGGAACATGTAGAATATTTTAATCATAAAACTGGTATGGAAATAGCTATCATTGGTATGAACGGCTGTTTCCCAGAAGCTCCAAATATTGATCAATTTTGGCAAAATATGCGAGACGGAGTAGAATCAATACATAGATTTAGTGATCAAGAATTAAAAAATTTAGGTGTAGATGCAGCTTTACTGAACGATCCAAATTATGTGAAAGCAGAAGGTTTAATCGAAGATATAGACTTATTTGATGCTTCATTCTTCGATATCAGCCCCAGAGAAGCTGAAATTATGGACCCTTCGCTCCGTTTTTTCTTGGAACATTCATGGAAAGCGCTTGAGGATGCTGGTTATAGTTCACAGATATATAAAAAACCTATTGGAGTCTACGCTGGTACGAGTTTTGGCAGTTATCTACTTAATATTTATTCTAATTATGAACTGATAGCTTCTGTAGGTGATAAGCAGATCGAAAAAGCAACTTCTCCAGATTATGTTACTACACTTGTTTCTTATAAATTAAATTTGCAAGGGCCAAGTTATGCAGTTCAAACTACTTGCTCAAGTTCATTAGTCGCTATACATTTAGCCTGTCAAAGTTTGCTCAGTGGTGAGTGTGATATTGCTTTAGCAGGAGGAGTTTCAATCTCCACAGCAGTTGGTTATTTATATAAAGAGGGAGGAATTGAATCTCCTGATGGACACTGTCGTGCTTTTGACGCTAATGCGTCTGGAACAGTAAAAGGAAGAGGTTTGGGTCTTGTAGTTTTAAAACGCTTAGAAGAAGCGATCGCAGATGGAGATTGCATCCATGCAGTCATCAAAGGTTCTGCGATTAATAATGACGGTTCAGATAAAGTTAGCTACACCGCACCCAGCGTCAATGGTCAAGCAAAAGTAATTAGAGCTGCTCAGGTGATGGCTGAGGTCGAACCTGATACTATTAGCTACATTGAAGCGCATGGAACCGGAACTTCCTTAGGTGATCCCGTTGAAATTGCTGCTTTAACACAAGCTTTTCGGACTAAAACTCAACAAAAGGGATTTTGTGGGATTGGTTCTGTCAAAACTAACATTGGCCATTTAGATTCAACTGCTGGTGTTGCGGGTTTAATTAAAACTGTTTTAGCCCTAAAACATAAACAAATTCCCCCCAGTTTGAACTTTGAAGAACCATCACCCCAAATTGATTTTGCTAATAGTCCTTTTTATGTCAACAATCAATTATCTGAGTGGAAAACAAACGCTACTCCTCGCCGTGCGGGTGTTAGTTCCTTTGGTTTCGGTGGCACAAATGCCCATGTAATTTTAGAAGAAGCTCCGATAATTAAATCCTCTAGTCCTTCTCGAAATTGCCAATTATTATTACTTTCAACTAAGACAAATATAGCACTAGAAACTGCTACAGAAAATCTTGTTAATCATCTCCAAAAGCATCCTGATTTAAATCTCGCTGATGTTGCTCATACTTTGCAAGTGGGTCGCTGGACTTTAAACCATCGGCGAATGTTAGTTTGTCAAAATCAAGAAGATGCAATTAATGCATTGCAAGATCCTCAAAGAGCTTTTACTTATTATCAAGAACCTTGTCATCGTTCAGTTGTATTTATGTTTTCTGGACAAGGTTCGCAATATGTAAATATGGGTCGAGAGTTGTATGAAAATGAAAACGTCTTTAGAGAGCAAATTGATCACTGCTGCGAACTGCTAAAACCCCACTTGCAAATAGACCTGCGTACAATTCTTTATCCTAGCGAAGAAAAAGTTTTAGAAGCAACACAAAAATTACAGCAAACAGCAATTACTCAACCAGCACTATTTGTAATTGAATACGCTTTAGCTAAGTTGTGGATGGCGTGGGGTGTGCTACCTGAAGTGATGATAGGTCACAGTATTGGGGAGTATCTAGCTGCAACTATAGCAGGGGTTTTCAGTTTAGAAGATGCTCTAGCAATAGTCGCAACGCGGGGAAGACTCATGCAGGAGTTACCTAGTGGTGTTATGCTCTCCATTCAGCTTCCAGAACAGAAAATCCAACAATTTTTAGAAAAAGAAATCTCTTTAGCTGCGATTAATTCCCCTTCTTCCTGTGTAGTTTCGGGTTCAGAAGAAGCAATAGACAAATTGCAACAAAAGCTACAAAAAATTGGTGTCAATTGTAGACACTTGCATACATCTCACGCCTTTCATTCTCACATGATGTCACCTATGATTGAGACTTTTACTCAGTCATTAGAAAAAGTAAAACTCAATCCCCCCAAAATACCATTTATTTCCAATGTGAGTGGAACTTGGATTACTGCAAATGAAGCAACAAACCCTAAATATTGGGCAAGACATTTAAGGCAACCAGTACAATTTAATTTAGGAATTACTGAGTTGCTTAAACAGCCAGAGCAAATATTTTTGGAAGTTGGACCGGGACGGATACTAAGTGGTTTGGTTAAACAACATCAAACAGATGTTATAGCATTAACTTCGATACGACATCCGCAAGAACAACAATCAGATGTAGAATTTCTACTTAATACCTTGGGTAGACTTTGGTTAGTAGGAATTCAAATTGATTGGTCGGGTTTTTATCTAAATGAAAAGCGCCGTCGCGTACCCTTACCTACTTATCCTTTTGAACGAAAAAAGTATTGGCTTGAGGTAAATCGAAATGCGACTTTGGGAATGATGTCGCCAAAAACTTCAGATAAGAAATCAGATATTGCTGATTGGTTCTATGTTCCTCGTTGGAAAGAATCAACAGCAATTGAGCTTTTTCAACAGGAAAAACTGCTAGAACAAAATTATTGTTGGTTAATTTTTGTTGATAACTATGGAGTGGGAGCAGAAATTGCTGAACGACTCAAACAACAAAATCAAGATGTAATTTTTGTCAAACTTGGAGAGAAATTTAGCAAGCTTGATGAGTGTACATATACCATAAATCCTGAAGAAAGGGATGACTATGATACCTTATTGCAAACACTAAAAGAACAGAATTGGATTAGTCAAGCGAAGCAAATCGTACATTTTTGGAGCGTTACTCCTAACAATACCTTACCTAAACAAGAGCTAGACACACAAACACAATATCAGTTTTTTGAGGATTGTCAAAATCTCGGTTTCTACAGTCTGCTGTTTTTGGCACAAGCTTTAGCAAAACAGAATATTATTGATCCAATAAAGTTACTCGTTGTCACCAGTAATATAAATGATGTCACTGGTAGCGATAATTTATGTCCTGAAAAAGCAACTATTTTAGGACTATGCAATGTCATTCCGCAAGAGTATCTCAATATAAATTGCTGTTGCTTTGATATTATACTTCCAGACTCTAAAATTAAGCCATATTCAACATTAATAAATTCACTTTTGACAGAATTTATAACACCAATAACTGATAATTTAATTGCTTACCGTGGTAATCATCGCTGGATAAGAATATACGAAACTGTACAGTTAAATGAGAACATTATCAGCAAAACCAAACTAAGAAAACAGGGTGTTTACGTAATCACTGGTGGGCTTGGTCGCCTTGGTTTAGCAATGTCAGAATACTTAGCAAAAACAGTGCAAGCTAAGTTAATTTTAATTAGCAGAAAAAGTATCCCTGAAAAACATCAATGGTCATCATGGCTTAGTAACCATGATGAATCTAATGAAGTCAGCCAAAAACTTAAAAAACTGAGCAAAATTGAGAAATTAGGTGCAGAAGTTCTAACTATTCGCGCTGATGTAGCTAATGAACAACAAATGCAAAAAGCTATAGAATTAGCTAAAGAAAGCTTTGGTGAAATTCATGGGCTAATTCACGCGGCGGGAATTAACGATGATGCATATTACACGATTGAAGAAAGTTCTAAAGCTCAAAGTCAATCACAATTTCATCCTAAAGTATATGGACTATTTATTTTAGAAAAAGTTTTGCAAAATCAAAAATTAGATTTTTGTTTATTCACATCTTCATCATCATCTGTTTTAGGAGGTTTAGGGTTAACTTCCTATTCTGCTGCTAATATTTTTATGGATGCCTATGCTCACAAGCAAAACCAAATAAATTTATTTCCTTGTATTAGTGTGAATTGGGATACTTGGCAATCTCAAGAAGACGACATCCAGGATCTAACTGTGGGAGTGGCGTTAGAGAAATTACGCATGACATGGAAAGAAGGTATAGACGTTTTTAGGCGTGTATTATCTCTAAGTAAAATTCCTCAAATTATTGTTTCTGCTGGAGAATTACAACCCAGAATTGATCAATGGATAAAACGAGAGTTTTTGCAAAAAAATAGAGATACTTTATCACTTCAGTGCAGAGCAAATTTGCAAAGCGAATATGTCCCAGTTCGCAACAATGTAGAACAAATAGTTGCAACAACTTGGCAAAAAGTCTTAGGAATTGAAAAGATTGGTATTTATGATAACTTTTTTGATTTGGGAGGTAGTTCTCTCATCGGTGTTGAGGTGATTTCCCAGTTACAAAAAGAATTCAATACCCATATTCCGATAATCAGTATTTATGAAAGACCAACTATTAGTTCGCTTGCTGAGTTTTTAAGTAGCGATGAACAAGCTAATTTACAAAAAGACTCTTACCGGACTCCAGCAAGATCTGCTTCCATCAAGCGTCGTAAAGAAGCCAGACAGAATTATCGAAGAGAAAGTAAAAAGTAGAAAATAAAAAAATAAATCCTTTGTGGAGTGGAAAATGGCATTGAGTCAGCAAAGACAAGGAAAAAATCAGCAGAATTTATTTTTGGAAAATGAGCTAACACCAAGGTATGCAGTTGCAAATGAAGTGATGCAATTATTTGCGCCATCGAACAGCTTAGTCTCTACAGAAGCCAATATGGCTGTGAAAACTGATGCGTTAGTTGATGATTTTGTAAATGCCATTCACACCAATTCTGAGATTGAATTTAATGCATTACTAGAAACATTTGTTGATAGTCAAGTTCCTATTAATCCTGCTAACTTCGATAACTACCTGGAATATTTAGCAAATAATGTTGTTAATCATTCCATACATACATCTTCACCACGATTTATCGGTCATATGACTTCGGCGCTACCCTGTTTTGTGCGACCTCTTGCGAAACTGATGACAGCAATGAATCAAAATGTTGTCAAAATAGAAACAGCTAAAGCCTTTAGTCCATACGAACGTCAAGCTTTAGCAATGATGCATAGGTTAATTTATAATTTTTCTAATGAATTTTATAGGGAGCATGTCCAAAATAGCCAAAGTACTTTAGGTATATTGGTTTCTGGAGGAACCGCAGCAAACATCATCGCATTATGGTGCGCTCGAAATAAATCCTTGGGTGCAAAAAATAATTTTCCTGGTGTAGAAAAAGCAGGTTTAGCAGCAGCTTTAGATTACTATGGTTATCAAGGAGCAGTAGTAATTGGCTCTGAATTGATGCATTATTCTTTTGAAAAAGCAGCAGATTTATTAGGCATAGGTACGCATGGTTTAATCAAAATTCCTACTAATATTAATAATCAAGTAGACTTATCGGCATTACGTCAAGCTATTGCAGATTGTCAGGCCAAAAATTTACATATTATTGCGATCGCAGGAGTTGCAGGGACTACCGATTCTGGTAACATAGATTCACTTTCAGATATAGCAGATATTGCTCAAGCAGCAAATGTTCATTTTCATGTAGATGCTGCTTGGGGTGGACCACTCATATTTTCCGAACAACATCGACAAAAACTTATTGGTATTGAACGCGCTGATTCAGTCACAATTGATGGACATAAACAGCTGTATTTACCCATGGGTATTGGTATGGTATTTACGCGTGAACCACAGCTAGCTTCATCGATTGAAAAAAATGCTAGCTATACCATGCGTAAAAATTCATTCGATTTAGGTAAACGTGCCTTAGAAGGTTCTCGTCCGGGAATGGTATTATTTTTACATGCTGGGCTACATTTAATCGGGCTGAAAGGTTATGAATTTTTGATTGATGCAGGAATTGAAAAAACCCAATATATGGCTGCTCGGATTGCTACTATGCCCGAATTTGAGTTATTATCTCAACCGGATATAAATTTGCTTCTTTATCGCTACATTCCGGAGTCTTTAAGAGAACTTGCAGCTAAAAATGAATTAACAGAAATTGATAATCACCAAATTAATATATTTAATGAACGCTTGCAAAAAACTCAACGTCAAGTTGGTCGTACTTTTATTTCACGAACAACAAAAACAATCACTTGTTTAGAAAAAGAAACTTCAGTGACTGCATTGCGTGCTGTTATTGCTAATCCGCTTACTACTCAAGATGATATTGATGCAGTTCTAAATGATCAAATTCAGATTGCTTTAGATTTATCAACATCAGATTCTTTAGAAGCTAATCATACCAATTATGTATGAAGATGCGCATGCGCTACACAAAAAATAAAAACGAACCGCGAAGGTACAAAGAAAAGAGGTATGGAGAGAATTTGGTGCAGCTTTACAAGGAAATGGTTTTAGGTATTTATTATGAATAATAATGATCAGGAAAAGAATAAGTTTGATGACAACGATGAGATAGCCATTATTGGTATAAATGGACGCTTTCCAGGTGCAAAAAATGTTGAACAGTTTTGGAAAAATTTGCGAAATGGAATAGAATCAATTTCTCATTTTACAGATGAAGAATTGCTAGCTACAGGTATAGATCCAGATTTGCTCAACAATCCAAATTATGTAAAAGCAGCAAGTATAATAGAAGATGTTGATCTGTTTGACGCCGCATTTTTTGGATTTACTCCTAGAGAGGCTGAAATTACAGACCCACAGCATCGTCTATTTTTAGAATCTGCCTGGGAAGCTTTGGAATCTGCGGGTTATGATTCCGAATCATACGACGGTAAAATTGGGGTTTTTGCTGGTGTAACTAATAGTAATTATTTATTTATTAATTTAGCTTCTAATGAAGAATTAATGCAATCTGTAGATTCATTCAATATTTTTATTGGTAATGAAAAAGATAATTTAAGTACACAAACTTCTTATAAATTAAATCTGACTGGACCAAGTATAAATGTTCAAAATAATTGTTCTACATCCTTAATAGCTGTACATTTAGCCTGTCAAAGTTTGCTCAATGGAGAAAGTGATATTGCTTTGGCTGGTGGTGTTTCTATAGCCAAGTTACCTCAGAAATCTGGTTATCACTATCAAGATGGTGTTATTCATTCCTCTGACGGACATTGTCGGACTTTTGATGCTAAGGCTCAAGGAACAGTGTTTGGCGATGGTTTAGGAATTGTTGTGTTAAAAAGATTGGATGATGCTGTTAATGATGGCGACTTTATTCATGCTGTAATTAAAGGTTCGGCTATCAATAATGACGGCTCTTTAAAAGTTGGATATACAGCACCTAGTGTTAATGGTCAAAGAGAAGTAATTTTAGAAGCACTTGCTTTGGCTGGTGTTGAACCGGATACAATTTCTTATATTGAAGCTCATGGAACTGCAACTCCCTTGGGAGATCCAATTGAAATCAAAGCTCTTACACAAGCTTTTCGTTCTAGCACAAATCAAAAAACTTTCTGTGCTATTGGCTCAGTAAAAACTAATATTGGGCATTTGGATACAGCAGCAGGTGTGACAGGTTTAATTAAAACAGTTCTTGCATTAAAACATCAACAAATACCCCCTAGTTTACATTTTGAAAAACCTAATCCAGAGATAGATTTTGCTAACAGTCCTTTCTATGTCAACACCAAATTATCAGAGTGGGAAACTAACGGTTTACCTCGTAGAGCAGGTGTAAGTTCTTTTGGTGTTGGCGGGACAAACGCCCATGTAATTTTGGAAGAAGCTCCAGTTGTAGAGACGTGCCATGGTGCGTCTCTACAATCACGCCCTTGGCAATTAATATTATTATCAGCCAAAACTAGCACAGCCTTAGAAACTGCGACAGCAAATTTAGCTACTTACCTTCAACAACATCCTAATATAAACTTGCCTGATGTAGCTTATACTCTACAAGTAGGTCGTCGGGCTTTTGAGCATCGGCGCATTGTTGTTTGCAAAGATCTGAAGGATGCAGTTAATTTACTCAAAAATCAAGAGCCAGAACGTGTTTTTAGTAACCATTGGCAGCCAAATCGTTGCCCAGTTATTTTCATGTTTCCTAGACAAGGCTCAGAATATACAAACATGGGTCGGGAATTATACGAAGTTGAAGCGACATATCGCAGACATATAGATAGTTGCGCGAAAATTTTGCAACCTCATCTCGGTCTTGATATCCGTGAACTACTGTTTCCACAATCAGAAACAATGGAAACAGCTAGCCAAAAACTAAAGCAATCAGACATCGCTCAAAGCGCATTATTTGCAGTTGAATATGCCTTAGCTGAGTTATTGATGTCATGGGGAGTAAGCCCAGAGGCGATGATTGGTGACGGTATTGGGGAATATGTTGCAGCTGCGATCGCAGGTGTGTTTTCTCTTGAAGATGCGCTAGCAATAGTAGCAAACCAAGGACAACTACAGCTGCTCAAAAAAGTTCAACTCAACCCACCATGTATTCGTTTTATTTCTCATGTAACTGGTAGTTGGATTACAGATGCACAAGCTACAAATCTCAACTATTGGAGCCAGAGTTTACAACAAACCGAAAATTTTTCCGAGAGTATTTCTCAACTATTACAGCAGTTTGAAGGTGTTTTTATAGAGGTGGGACCGGGAGCAAATTTAAGTACAATCACCAAGCAACATTTAGATATTAATGCTAAACAACATGTACTAACTTGCTTATCTCAAGAACAACTATCAGATGTCAGCTTTTTGTTAGAGATATTAGGTAAATTGTGGCTTTTTGGTGTTGAAATAGATTGGTCAGGATTTTATACTGAAGAACAGCGTCACCGTCTACCTTTACCTACTTATCCTTTTGAACGACAAAGATACTGGATTGAAGCTAAAAAGCCAGGTAAAAACAATAATCAGACTTCAGGTTCACTAATCAAAAAACCTGATATAGCTGACTGGTTTTACATTCCTTTTTGGAAGCCTTCCTTACCTCCAGTACAACTTAATAACGAAGAACTACTACCTGAGAAATATTGCATTTTAGTATTTATCGATGAATGCGGCTTGGGTATTAACTTGGTCAAACGACTAAAAAAACAAAACCGAAATGTAATTACTGTAAAGATTGGTGATGAATTTCAGCAGATAGGCGAGTCTGAATATACTGTCAATCCGGTCAATCATCAGGATTACGATGTTTTATTTCAAGAATTATTTAAAAAAAACTAGAGCGGTAAAACTTGCTAGAGGAGCATACTCTCAAGACTAGCC
>NZ_JCACKS010000077.1:0-10922 GCF_059505505.1 Pelatocladus sp.
ACGTTACCAGATTTTTGCTCTTCTCTAGCAAGTTTTACCGCTCTAGAAAAAAATAAGAGTTTTTTTTATTTATTATGATTAAATACTCTTAATTGTTTTGCTTAAATTAACGTAATTAAAGCTGTTTATCTATGCAAATAAATACCCCTAAAGGAGCGATTTGATCCTCAAGGGGTAGAGTGAGGTATGACTTAAATGTTTCTCTTCTTCCAAGACAAATATTAACTTGATTAAAAAACCTTTGTATCTATCTATAGATTTATATAGCAATGATTTAGTGTCAATTAATCTTGTGATGTTAGATACAAATTAATATGTTTTGATGTATATCCCTTGACGTATTTGATATTTATGATATTAACTAATAATTTATTTGGTAAAAACATTGAATTTTATCAATGATTTAACTAATTATAAATTTACCTTTTCTGAAGTTTTGTACTTTGCGATCGCCATTACATAATATAGCGATCGCATTCAGGAATAAGTAAGTCGGCGCAAATAAACTAGGGGCGTAGACGCGCTCTGCGCCCCTACTAATTAGGGAAGCATCCCAATTTTTTCAATATACGGGGAGCATCCCTTCCTTATCCGTTCCCTGTTCTTAGTGAATGTATAAAACTTTTATCAGCTTAAAAAAAATTTGGGTATTACTGGGGTTTTTTCTTTGGCTATATGTAGTACAATTGTTCTAGTTAAAAAATTTATTTTCAAACTTTCACTAGCTTGAGAGTGATGGTGCGTGTATGCGTAGCCACTACTTAATCGAGTAGCACCTTATGAGTGCGATCGCTTGTGTCATTTTCTGGTGACTAAAGGCGATGGATTTATTGTACGTACCAGGAAGCTTTTATGAGGTCAAGATTATGATGACACAAGTACAGAGTGTAATTACAGAGCAAGTTGACGAAAAAGTAATTGCTTTATCAGAGTTTGAGAAATACGTTGAGGAAAAAGCAAATGACTCCAACAGCGTTGATGCTGAAAAGTTTCAGGTGCTTTCACTTGCTAATGTCACCAAAACAATTTTGCATCATGCTTTTTGGTTAGCCGACCAAAAACAAAAGCTTTCAGCAAAAGAGTATAAAAAACTACTGGTTGATCAGGGTTGGAAAGGTGAAGAAAAAAAGTATCTGAAAATTGCGGCGGTATTTAGTAAGTTTTCGCCCCAAGATTTAGCACAAGTTGAGCCATTGACTGTTTATCAGTTGGCAAACAATAGTAATAAATATAAACCAGTCATAGATGCTTTGTTAGACATAACTGTAATCACCCAAGAAGCTGTACGTTCCTTAGTTAAGCAACGGCGCACTCCCAGACAATCAAAACCTGAAAAACCAAGTATCTGGCGACGAACAAAAAATGGCGGACGCTACTGTCAAATTCCACCGATTCATTCTGAGTATGAATACACAGGCGTCACTCTGCAAAAGATGATGGATTCTGAAGGATTAACTGCTCAACAAATTGTGTCAGAAGCGATCGCTTTACGACAAGCATACAAGGAAGGGCGGTTAGGAATGATATAGTACTTCTACTAATTTTTCAATATGTTTCTCATCATGAGTTGCCATGATCGAAATTCGTATTCTACTTGTAGGAACCGTAGGAGGACGAATCGCAGGAGCAAATATACCAGCAGATTTGAGTTGCTTTGCTGCTTGGAGTGCGTCTTTGGCGCTAGCAAATTGTAAGCAAATAATCGGTGATTCTGAAGGGAGTAATTTGAGATGAGGTAAGTGTTGTTGGATCAATTTTTTTAAGTAATCTACATTTTTCCATAATTGAGCGCGGCGTTGTGGTTCTTGTTTAACTATATTAATTGCTGTTAAGGCTGCGGCTGTATCTGCGGGTGAAAGAGCAGTAGTATAGATCCAACTCGATGCGCGATTTCGTAAATAGTCAATTAGGGTTGCACTTCCAGCAATATATCCGCCTAAGCTACCCAAAGCTTTACTTAATGTTCCCATTTGTACTAATTGCTTAGCCGTACAGCCGCAATACTCAACACACCCAGCACCTGTTTTTCCTAAAACTCCAGTACCATGAGCTTCATCAACTAGCAGCATACAGCTAAATTCTGCCGCTAGATCTACCAGTGCAGGTAAAGGACACAAATCGCCATCCATACTAAAGACGCTATCTGTAGTGATTAAACAGCGTCGATAATCTTGACGCGATCGCTCTAATTCGGTTTTCACAGCTTCCACATCACAGTGAGGATATTCAAAAATTGCTGCACCACTGAGAATTGCTCCGTTTTTGAGACTGGAGTGATTATACTGGTCAGCTAATATTAAATCCCGCTTCCCTACTAAAGCCGTAATTGCACCCAAATTTGCTAGATATCCTGAACTGAAAACAAGGGCGTCTTCTGTTTGCTTGAGAGATGCGATCGCTCTTTCTAATTCTCTGTGTAATTCTCTATGCCCACTGAGTAAACGCGAACCAGTACTACCAGTACCAAATTCTTGGATAGCAGCAGTCGCTGCTGCGATTAAACGTGGATCACTAGCCAATCCCAAGTAATCATTACTGGCAAAATTAATTACTTCTCGTCCTTCCAATAACACCGTTGCACCACCGCAACCATTGATTGTCTGTACCGAACGATACCAGTCTGCACGGTGGATTGTTGCCAGAGATTGTTCTATCCAAGCGTAGGGATTGGGGATGGGGGATTGGGGATTCTCCAGGGGTTTCTGACGATTGTTTTATGAGTTTTAGATATCATAGCAAAAATTCTTCCGTTACCCTAAAGACTGTTATGGAATGTAGCAACAACGCCACAAATTATCTAGTACAGGTCGGCGGAAATAAAGCTACCATACCCTCGCAGTATCTTAACAAGGGTAAAAGACAAAACTTTACCTCTAGAGAAATTTACATACTACTCTCCGAGAAGCCGCTGCGCGTCTACAGTTGAATCGTGCCTACTTAATTTGGCAAAGCCACACTTTTACTTACAGCGCGTTTGCGATCGTTTTTCCGAGTACCTCCAGCCATCTGATACTCATAGCTATTACTACCAAACTTATAAGCAATACCACGTAAAATTTTCTCAGAATAGTCTGCTAAATCTTGTTCATTTTCGATGATCTGAGTTAGTAAGACATCAATAGTGGAGAGGGTGGTATTGTATGCTTCTAGAGATTGCCTAAGATTTTCTATTTTTTCAGTATAATCTTGGACTGTTAACCCTTCTCCGACATCGAGAGTCGGACTGATAGATTTAATGCTGGCTAGACGTACTTCAGCTTTGCTAAGAGTACGTGAACTGCGTTTTTGTCTTGACATAATTTAATACTCATTTTTCTAATTACTGATAACTCTATAGTGGACAATTGTGGAAAAGTTTGTCATACGTGAAATTGTTGATTTTTTTGAAAAAGTAAGACAACCATGAGAGATTAATAGTTTTTGCTCCCTTATACACCTTTTGGCTCTTTGGTGGAATGGCGCATCATTCAAGAGCCGAAACTTAAGCTATAAAGATCCTAAATCATTTATGAAATTCTCTACTTTCTCTTCCTCTGTGTCCTCTGCGGTTCGTTTTTCAGAAATCAAAAAGTATACTATACCTGCTATAGTATACTTTTTGACATAAATTACTAAAAAATAAGAAAACATGCAGAACATTATTAATTTTCATCAGGACTTCAACAGATTCGTGGAAGATAGCTGTTGTATTCTTCCACGAATGCAGTTGCCAATCTCACCTCTCAAATATGTCTTGCAGGAGAAACTTGTTAATCAAGATGGTCTTTGGTTAGAGTTTGGTGTTGCTAGCGGACACACCCTCAATCTTATCTGTGAGTATCGGTTACAAGGAACTGTTTATGGGTTTGACAGTTTTGAGGGATTACCATCTGATTGGCGTCCTGGATTACCTAAAGGAGCTTTTAAGCAACCAGAATTACCTCAGGTAAAAAGCAATGCGACTCTCATAAAAGGTCTTTTTGAAGATACTATTCCTGAGTTTATTGCTGCTCACACCCAGCAATATATATCTTTGTTGCATATTGATTGCGATCTTTATTCATCAACTAAAACTATCTTCTCTTATTTAGGAGAAAAACTCACAGAAGGTTCAATAATCGTTTTCGACGAGCTGATCGGATATCCTGGATTTGAGGAACATGAGTTAAAGGCGTTTTACGAATTTGCTCTGGCTTGCGAGAAAAAATTTCAATGGATTGGAATCAATGGAACTCAAGAAACTCAAGAACTATTTGAATACGCACAATACGGATCGATGGGTGAACTCTGGTTTCCTCAAAATGTTCCACTCAAGGAGCGTGTTGCCGTCAGAGTCCTTTCTTAGAACCTATATTTCGCACCCTCAACTGTCACATGGATAGAATTAACTATGCCTTCCATGTTTCCGAGGTCAATCTCAAAGAACGCACTTGACGATAATCATCGTTTTTGAGCGCAAACTTCACTTGAATATCCCGTTTTAGCATAAACTCTCCCGTGTAATACACTGTTAGTTTATCCCTATCCGTGTATTATTTGGAAGATGTATTCTACTTTGACGCTGATTTGTGAAGCATAAAATGGTTAACTATTTTTGAAGCATATCTTGAGCTAAAAGTTTATTTTATGATTCAAATCACAAATAGATTACAGAAAAACTGTACTAATCTAACGGATGTGGGCATGAAGTAGGACTACCTTCAGCCTCATAGTTCAGGCCCATTGCTGTGGCAACAAGCTCATTTGCTGCACTAGCGCTAATATGCCCCCGGCAAATCATGCCGTCTAGAAAGTCGGTAATATCCAATCCAGGTAAACCACGATCTACATAGTTAGGGTTGGTTCCCAAGGCACCGTTACCGCCCAAATAGTAAATCAGCACATCGTTAATCGCTAAGGATGAGGGAGGAGTTGAGGTTCCGCTGCCTGTGATCTTGTCGAATTGCCCAAATTCACAAGCATTGCCACAGTTGTTGGGACTCTGATTAGGGATGATAAAGGTTGTCAACGGCTCAGGCTCGGAGGTTCCACCATCGACTAAGTCCCATACAATGCGCTGAAACCAACCCGCGCTTGCCAAGTTATTAGACCAAACGACTGCTTGGGGGAACCCTGGTATCCCACCACTATTAGTGCATTCATTAAATTGACTCGGGGTATCAATCCGGGGGTTCCATTCTGTTCCGTTCCAACAGGCCATGCGTGCATTCACATCCAGATTCTCGACCAAGTCAGTTCCAGTAGTAGTGATCCACTGGCTTTTCCGGATGATGGCAGACTGAACATTAGCCAGGCCTTCACCGAACCGACCATAGTCAGGGTTTTGTCGCAAGAAAAGGCGTTGAAAATAATGGGAGGTCTCGTGAATATGTGCATGAGCATCCTGACCCAAATCGTTACAATCCCAAGGAATGAAAATGAAGCCGAGATCCTTTGTAGGGACATAAATTGCTGACTGGAGGTTCTTTTCTTTTGCATCCCATGCATCGCATTCCAAGCCACGAGGCTTCAAACCTTTGCTGTGAACTACGTTTATTTTTACCAGTTTAGTATCAGAGATACCTGGCAAACTACTGTAATAGCTGCGTGCAATGAGAACGTTATCCATAATAAAGAAACCCCGCGAGGCTTCATCATTCAGGGGGATGGTAATTTTCCCCAAGTCGAGATCATTGCCACCATTCTTGCGTGCTGGTTTGATATCAAAGGAGTGGCTAAAGGAATAAGGAATATAGTCTGAGGTATTGCTGGTCAATTCATCCATTGTGTTGACTGGTCCCTTCAGCCATTTCCCAACCCCGACTTTGTCAGCCTTATTGCCAGGTGCAACTGACCAGACCGTAATTTTGCCTTTGTTGCAGCCAACCGGAGTCCACTCAAAGGAGAAATCTCCATTCGATGAGATTTTACGTTTGATGTAATGTCCACACTCATCCTCTAGGATGACTACAGCATCGCGCACAAGGCGGGATTGAGGTGTATTGGTAACAGTAGCCTTCCAAGGGAAAAGGGGTGATTGTTGGGCATTGACTAGTAAGCCGACCTGATACTCAAACTGGAACTGTCCAGAAACTCTATGGGTGTGTTCAACAGGTTTTCCTGTGAGATCATCGACTACATTCGATGATGAGCTACTTACTGGTTTAGGCGGTATACTAATCCCTTGCACCGGATAGGGTTGAGGGGAGAGTTTAAGATCGACAGGCGTTGCTCCGACAGCAGGTTCTCCTGAGAAAATATTCGGCAGTATTACAGCGACGGTACCTGCTAGAATTGCCAATGCACCAAATACAAATGTGGTTATTTGATTTGACTTTTGTTTCATTGATTTGCTCTAGTGTTTGTTTGCCTCGCTAAGGACTAACGCCTTCCAAGACTAGTGCGTTAATCCAATAGCAGTTTGCTATCTAATGCGTTCACCACGACATGAAGGTAGCATTTCGCGGCAGAGTGACAAAACTTTACGAGTTAACGCGATGTGCGACTTATTGTTTCGTTACACAAGGGTAGTGTATGGTCGAATCAACGCAGATGTAAGGATATGCGATCGCGGGAATATCTCTTACCCGAAGAGGTGGAGGCGATGATGAATTCATAACACAAGTCTGTTTCTCGTCAAGGCGGAAGCTGCTACAGGGTGCGCGAAACACGGAAACGTCAAGGCGGAAGCTGCTGCAAGGAAGACGGAAGCTGCTTCAGGGTGCGCGAAACACGGAAACGTCAAGGCGGAAGCTGCTGCAAGGAAGCCGGAAGCTGCTTCAGGGTGCGCGAAACACGGAAACGTCAAGGCGGAAGTTGCTGCAAGGAAGCCGGAAGCTGTTACAGGGAATGTAAACAGTGATCGCCTGCTTGAATCAGTAATATGTTGGCCTGGGGAGTGTCAAATTCACATTCCCGCTTGATCCTACTTTTTTTGTTGCACCTGGAAAGTCTGCATAGGCGCGATCAAGATACTTTGCTAGTTGAATATCTCGATCAGAAATAAAATGATCGATATCCCAAGTGGTCAGATAAACATTAATCGTTCTCCAAATATTTTCCCAACGGGGATGATGCATAGCAATTTCACACCCAGGAGCAACCTGATTCATAAATCCAATAGCGTCTAAGAAGCTCTTAAACTTATACTCGCGAAAAAGCTCAATCCGAACCTTGGATGGCTCTCCTGGCAAAGGACTAATCACCTTTTGCCAATTAGACAGAGAACTGCTAAGGGCAATTTGCAGTTTATCTTCACTAAGCGGGTCTGGCTTTTCAGGTGGTGGTGTAGGATAGGGTCTGATATCACTCAACTTTTGATCTTTTTTTGGCTGCTCCTGTTTAACTTCCATTCGGAGTTGTTGAAGAATCAGTTGGATATCATGATCCCAGTACACATCTCGAATATCAACAGCTTGCCTTTGGGTAAAATCTCTGATCGACTCAGGC
The DNA here is from genome assembly GCF_059505505.1 of Pelatocladus sp. Taxonomy (NCBI): domain Bacteria; kingdom Bacillati; phylum Cyanobacteriota; class Cyanophyceae; order Nostocales; family Hapalosiphonaceae; genus Pelatocladus; species Pelatocladus sp. Next base: position 7,408 of record NZ_JCACKS010000077.1, read on the forward strand.
AATTTATCCGCAGGTGGCAGCTTTGCACCTTTAACCAAAATGGGTAGCAGCTTTTTACTTGAATTTAGCACCGTCTCAAGCTCACGCCGAACCCAATCGTTCTCTTGGTCAATCCGACGTATACCCCATTCATCGCTAATTCGGAGCCAATTAGGGCCAATCACGACAACAACGACTTGGGCAGATTGTAAAGCGTCTTCGAGTTCCTGCGTCCACTGTCTTCCTAATGCGATTGAAGACGTATCCATAAACACAACATCTTCGCCTAGTTCTCGGATAATTGAACTCTGTAAACGACCTGCTTCAGATGCAGTATCTTCTCTACGATAGCTGATGAAGATTGGCGCAGGCATTAACTAACTCCCTTATTGTGTAATGAAATTTAATAGCAAGCTCAGACCTATCTGGTACGCCTACGCCTACTGTCGTGATTATTACCAGCCCAGCAGATTTAACTTAGAAGCTTTTGAAGAGCTTTAGCCAACACCGACTTAAGATAGTGTTGATGCGGCAGCAAACCGAGTAAAAGCAAGCAAAGGGCAAATAGGTAAACTTTTGCCCTTGTCCTTAGCTTATTGCTAGGGGGTGTTTGCAAACTACAAAATCGGTTATTTTGAGGTTCATGATTTTAATCAAGGCTACGCCTTTCCTTTTAGGAAGAAGCTCAGTTTTTGTAAAAAGTCTTTACAAATTGGCTTTGCACACCCATTCAACTCAACAGCTAAAGTAACTTGGATACCCATACATTATTTTTGCTGGCAGAATCAAAATATCCAGGCTGCGCCAATGTGAGAAACTTGGAAACAATGAAGCGAATCAAATTCGATACTACTAATAACCAATAATAAATAACAACCAAAATAATAATAGTAACTCTTGACAAATAACTAATAACTACATTCACTACTACTGAGATGAGCGATCGCTTGTCTGAGCCATTCTTCTAAGAGTGCGTCTTTTGGTAGTCCAATATCTTCGCTGACTACGTGTAAAGCGTGGCTGACTTCGTTAGGGGTGTAACCCAAGGCGAGGAGTGTCATTTGCACTTCTTCGAGAATTCCTGGTGCTGGGCCGCCTGTAGCGACGAAAAAGCCTGCTGTTTTGCGCCATTCGATTAATTTGCTTTTCAGTTCTAAACAAATGCGTTCTGCGGTTTTTTTGCCGACGCCAGGCGCTTGAATCAGCAATTGTACATTAGCAGTGATAATAGTCTGAACTAATTCTGGGAGTTCCAGAGTGTCGAGTAAGGCGATCGCCAAAGCCGCACCAATCCCACTTACACTTAGCAAATGACGAAACACATCTCGTTCTGCTGGAGAACCAAAACCGTAGAGCAACGGTACTTCCTCGCGAATTTGGTAATGGGTAAATACTTGTACTTCACCTCCCGATTCTGGTAGCTGCTGTGCTAACCGCCCCGGAATTTGTAAATCGTAACCAATTCCGTTGACTTCGAGAGTCAGGATATGGCGATTTCCAGTATGTTTTTGAATGCCAGCAACGATGCCTTTGAGATAACTAATCATTTTATTCTATCAATCCAAAATAAGTTAAACCTTCCAAGATACCACCTGCACAGGCATTTTGTGCCAAGTAGCGGTGGTTAGCGGGATTTTCATTGTGCCACTGGAGTAACTCACTACGAGCATTCCCAACGATAATCCCTCGTTCATTGCCTGTTGTGAATAAAGCAATATCATTACCAGAATCACCACAAACAACAGTTTGTTCTGCTACAAATTTCCATTTTTGGCGAAGAAACTGTACTGCCTGACCTTTATCGCTCCTGTAAGGCACAATGTCAAGGTCTATACCACTGCTGTAGATTAACTTTACATTTAAATTAGATTTAAGCAACTCCGACTCTAGTTTTGGTAAAATAGTTACAGATGCCTCCTGTTCTAAGAAAAAACTTACTTTAAAAGGACGTTGTTCAGAATTGGGCTGTATTTTTAACTCCGGGAATTCCGCAGTTTTAGATAATACCAAATTTCTTTGCCATCCCTGTGAAAGTATTGTTGCCCAAGTTGAGTCTGGGCGATCGCTACCATCCAAGTATATTTCTGTTCCCACAGATAAAATCAAGGCATCTGGTTCGAGAAGATTTTTTTCTTGTTGAATTTCGCGGTACAGAACAGGTGATCGTCCTGTAGCATAAACAATTTTTGTACCATGTTCTTGGCGATGTTTTTGCAGGCGATCGTTTAATACCAACAGCGCTTGATCATCGCCTACCAGAGTATGATCCAAATCAGTTACAAACAAAAATTCAGCCACGGCAACCTCTTTGTGTCAAGTTCACCATCAAAAGTGTATGCCGTTTTTGCACCAGAGCGATCGCTGTAATCTAGCTTACGATGCTGATGCATTTATCCCAGAAGCGATCTCTTGATCCAAGCATAAAACACAAAGGCGATCGCAACTGTAAACTTCTACAGTTAATAATCAACCACTAACAAACAACAGTTACAAAGAAGCAAACTTATCTGTTGCTGCAATCAAAGCACTCGTAATTCCTGGTTCACTCATTGAATGTCCCGCATCAGGAACAACAATAAATTCTGCTTCTGGCCATGCACAATGTAATTCCCAAGCTGATATCATTGGGCAAACTACATCATAACGTCCTTGTACAATTACTGCTGGAATTTGACGAATACACTCAACATTTAAAAGTAAATAATCTTCTGATTTAAAAAAACCTTTGTTAATAAAATAATGACATTCAATCCGTGCAAAAGCATCAGCAAATTCATGCTCACCAAACTTTTGCATCAACTCTGGATCTGGTAACAATCTGCTAGTAGTTGCTTCCCAAATTGACCAAGCACGGGCAGCTTTCAGCCTAATTTGCATATCAGAGCTTGTTAAGCGTTGGTAATATGCTGTCAGCAAATCGCCACGTTCTGCAACAGGAATTGGTTTAATATATTCTTCCCAAGCATCAGGAAAAATATAACTTTCTCCCTCTTGATAGAACTAGTGTAATTCTTTTTGCCGCAGCATAAAAATGCCCCGCAAAATTAACCCACTACAGCGTTGTGGATGAGTTTCACTGTAGGCTAATGAGAGAGTACTTCCCCAACTACCACCAAAGACAACCCATTTTTCAATACCTAAATGCTCTCGTAGTTTTTCAATATCATTAACTAAATTCCATGTGGTATTTTCTCGCAATTCAGCATGGGGTGTACTTTTCCCACAACCACGTTGATCAAACATAATCAATCGCCATTTTTCTGGATGAAAATATTGGCGATAAAATGATGGACAACCTCCACCAGGGCCACCATGTAGTAAAACAATTGGTTTACCTTGGGGATTACCAGACTCTTCAAAATAAATTGTATGGATGTCTGATACTTGTAATTTACCTTCGTTATAAGCCTCAATTGGTGGATAAAGTTCTCGCATTTTAAAAATGTTGATTGTTGATTGTTGATAGCGTAACAAGTCAAAAGTTAACTATTTCGTCGTAAGTCCCGCGCTCTAACGCTTCGTTGAGCGTCGGGATA
>NZ_JCACKS010000078.1:0-10738 GCF_059505505.1 Pelatocladus sp.
GCACCCTAAGAGCTAGTCACATAAAGGCTTTGATAGTTGTCGGAGATGTCTATTTGGATTGCTCTGTATGATCGCCTTAATCATATATTGTTTGGTCAAGGTGGTGTTATCCCTGGTAATGACATCAATTGCTTAAAACAACGTGTAGTTCTCAATCCTGGGGATTTGTTAGAGCAAGTAGTAATTGAACAGCGCCCTTTGGGTGTAGCTGATTTGCGAACTGAGATGCGGATTGAAGAATGGCAATCTTTAGCTCAAAAATTCAATATCCAAGGAACAATAGTAGTTCCTATTTGCTACAAAAACTTCTGTTTAGGTTTAATTTTACTCGGTTCTGAACGCTGGGGTTACTTGCTAGGTGGAGAAGCTAGAGCCAGATTGATGATGGTTGTAGGGGAATTGGGATCTGGAATTTATCAAAAAGAAATGGATTTGCAGCACAAGCAAATTAAGCGCCTTGATGAACCATTACTAAAATTACTGGAAAATCTGCAAGCTTTGAATCTTTTAGAGCAAAGGTTAGAAGCAGTTATAGAAGCAATTCATGCATTTGTTCTACCTAAGCGTACCAATATTTACTGGTTTGACAGGGAAAGCTATTACTTTTGGCGACGATTGAGTAACAAAAATACTAGTCGAAATTTTCAGCAAAATCATGAGGAAACCACAGCAAAAATTACAGTACACGAACTGAGTGATTTTTATATCGCTTTGTCAGTCAATGAAATAGTCTGGATTGGCGAAGGACGCAGTTCATTAAAAAGCAATTTCACCGTGAAGTTGTTGCAACATTTTGGAGTACGCAGTTTGTTAGCAGCTCCAATTATCTGGCAAAAAGATTTGCTGGGCTTTTTGACTGTGGAAACTACTGAACCGCGAATTTGGACAGAAGCAGAAAAGAACTTCATCAAAAGTGCTGCTGGCTTAACTTCTCTTGTTGCTCCTTTGGAAGAGACACAAAGCACTATTACACAAATTCAAAATGATGCTTACCTAACTGGTCAAATTGCTCAAGGTATTTATAGTAATTATGAGATTCAAGAAATTTTAGATATTTGTGCAGCAAAAGTTTTGCCACGCTTGCTTGCAACTCGATTTTTGTTATTGCATTACGACTTAGACCAAAATAATTATCGAATTTTTTATCAACATCAACCCCATAATTGCCGTCCCCTGGTGTCTCATTTAGAAGCTTTAAAACATGTAGATTGGCAGCTTTTGTTACATTCTACAGAGGCAATAGCTATTGAGAATTTGGTAACAGATTTACGGTTTTTTAATTGGCATCCTTATTTGTTAGAAAATGGGGTGCGATCGCTTGTAATTTGTAATTGTATTTTTGGGCAAGAACCCAAAGTATTGTTGGCAATTACTACAGAAAATCATCATAGTTGGACATCACTAGAAAAAGAATTAGTACAAGTTGTAGCTCAACAGCTTGGTGTCACAATTCGCCAATGGCAGTTGTATCAAAAAACCGAGCAACAGCAGAAAATTTTGCAAAGCTTTCAGCAATCTCTGACGATTATCGAACAATCTCAAGATTCCAAAACTCAACCCATTCTAGATTTAGAACGTACAACCCTCGAACAAATCGCTGCAATTCTCAACTGTTCACTGACAATATTACTTTCTTGGCAACCAGGAGATTATGTGGCAAAAATCATACCTGGATTTATTGCCAATTCTGAATTTCAGATTGTATTCGACACACCAATTCAACTTCAAACTGAAGCTTTGATTCAGTGGGCATTAATCACAGATGATATTCTAGCCATCACAACTAACGATTTACCTGTTGAAACTAAAAATTGGTTAAATGGTGCTGGTATTGGTCAAATTTTAGTGATTGCATTACGCACCACTGCTGATTATCAACCGACAGGTGTGGTAATCGTAGCTGATCATTGGCAGCGTCAATGGTCTGAAGAAAGTATTAACACTATAAAAACTCTAGTTTGTCAACTAGCTTGGTCACGGCGATGGCTGCAAATCACTCAAGTATTAGAGTCTCGGACAAAAGAATTGAAACAACTTAATTGGTATAAGCATCGGCGTTTAGAAGATATCCAAAGAAGCATGACGCAATTAATTAGGCAAATGGATAATTTGGGTATTCCTAGCAACGAACTAACTCACATGCGCTACCAGCAACTGCTACAGCAATTAGATCACAGTACAGCCTCAATGACAGCTTTGTTACAACTAGAACTATGGCAGATGCAGATGAGTTGGGAAAGTGTATCTGTAGCAAGTTTACTCAAGCGATCGCTCGAACGAGTTGATCATTTACTCAAACAACAAAAACTATGGGTAGGTGTACATGGTTTGGCAGAAAACGAAGGTGAATCATCCAAAAATTATGCGCTTTTACCTCACTCTGCGTTGGCGATCGCTGGTGACATAGTAAAGATAGAATTGATTCTCCATGAGTTACTTGTTTGCGCCTGTCACCGTTCCACAACACTTGGCAGAATAGACATTTGGTGTCGTCGCTTAGATGAAGATTTCCTCGAAGTATCAATTACAGATAATGGTGAAATTGAATCACAATTACTAACAGAACTGCATCCAGATACACCCAAAGATATACTTGCTTCCTCCAGACTTGAGCAATTACCCGGTTTACATTTATTAATCTGCCAACAACTCATACAGCAACTTGGTGGAGAATTGGATTTCTATCAATTACCAGATGGTCGCATAGTTAGTCGCTTACTGTTACCGTTGGCGCGAGGCAATGATTAGCTGTTTTATTCAGTGTATAAATTTATAAATTCCCTTCTTTTTATATAGTTTTTTATTTTATTCAGTAACAAAATCAACAAAAATACATTTTTTTAAGAGGTCTAATCCATTAGTATCTTTAAAATCACTAGGTTGATTCATAGCACTGTATTATAAATTTGTAATTTGTATTTAATTTTAAAACTTAATCTATATTGACAAATTATTTATTATATGTTGATAATTTTATAACACGGGTAAAAATAGAAAAGTTAGTGTTTAGAACTGAGTAAAGATAAAAAGTAAAGGTCATAAACCTTAAAGCTCGTCACTAAGTTCAGTTTTTACTCTTATTTTGAGACTTATTTCAAATAATTGCAGACTGCTTACAGCGATTAATAATTGGCAATTTCAATAAAGTAGATGCCAAGAAAATTTGATTCTTTTTGATTTAAAAGCTTCTTTGGCATGATGAAAAGAATTAATCCCGTAAAATTATTTACTTAATGTTCAGAACTAAATAAGGATGTACCAGACTATGAGGAACAGAAAAAAACTCATCAAAGATGCGCTGTCTCTCTTTGTAACTCTTGGGATTACTGCGATTAGTTCTAGCGCGACTGATGCTCTTCCTCTCAAGGAAAATATACAAAAAGGAGCGAATGATGCTTCCAATTGTATTAGGAATACTAAGCAAAAACCGGAGATACCAAAAGTGATCCGAACAGGAGCGAATACCATTACTTCCAATAGTGGTAACAAGCAATATCAGCCAACAAGTGATGTGTGCTACAGGTGTTTCTTTAATGGACAAGGGAATTGTAGGCTATATCGGGTATCATGTTCTTATGCTCCTGATAGTGAATGCTATTGTAGGTAGGTGGGCGTGAAAATTTACAAGTATGCAACTAAACGTTAAGGCACTTCCAAATAATAAAATGTCCCGCCCTCGCGTTGCGCCTGGGGGCGCAACGCCCACCAGTCCTTGGGTTGAGCCGAAATATATTTGATAGGGCGGGACATTTTATTTTCTGGAGATCCCTAAGCACTGGAATTAGAGTTAAATTTAATACGTTGCGTACTGTGATTTCCTTTTGATCCCCTAGACTTAATGAACCACCACAAAATTTCAATCAAATTCAACTCAGGTGAATAAGATAGCAACTCAAAGATAGTAATACTGCGTTCTTTCGATTCCTCTTGTTTTGTTCAGTTTACCAAACCCCAATTTTCCTATGAGACATTCTCTTTAATTCAAAACTATTGATAATAAGAATGAGACAATGAAAAAAACTACGCTATTTCCTTGTTTCAATACTTACCGTAAATAGTCAAGTAAAGTCTCAATTGTTTTAAATATTTTAAATAAACAAATAGTTTGCTTTTCGCCATCACCTAATTGTTGTTTTTGATAACATATAGCTTCGACTTTATTAGAGTCACCAAGCTCATTGTAAATATCTTCTAATCTATCCAACATATTCTTTAAATATTGAACTAGCTTATCATGATTGTTATCTATAGAAGGGTCTTCTTTATTTATTAAATCATTTATCATCTCTAATGCTTTAAAAAGCCAACATTTAGACTTTATATACTCTCCTAATTCATAATTGCAGTAACCCAAATGTTTCAGATCTTGCACTATATCTAAGTGATATTCTAACAGTTGCTCTCTGATATTTAAGGCTTTAATAAATTGCTGTTGAGCCTTTTCATAAAGTTCCTGAAAAAAGTAGACTTTGGCTAAGGAACTTGAAATAATAGCTATAGATAAAGTCTCCTGCTCTTCTAAGGCTGAACTCAGTTCTAAAGCCTTGAGATAGTAACTTTCAGCTATTTTGTATTTGTTATTTTCAGTTCTTTCACACGATGCCTGCTCATAGTAGACTGTTGCTAGATTATAGTAACTTTCAGCTAAAACAAGATTATCCTCTTGTAAGATTTGTTGGCACATTTCCAACGCTTTAAGATAAAAAGATTCAGCATTTTTCCAGTCACGTTGTACACGATACCAATATGCTAAGTGACTTAGACTCCGTATCCTATCTGGGTGTTCGTTGTTTCGGATCTTTAATGCCTCATCAAGCATCGGTTTAGCTTCGTCATACCTCCCAATCAAGGTATATAGATAACCTAAACCATCCAGAGTTTTAGCGAAGTCAAGAGAATTTTCTTTATCTGAGAGTTTCTTTCCCATCTTTAACGCTTTTTCGTACTCGGACTTCGCCTTGTTATAGTATCCCAGCAACAGGTTTGACTGTGCTAGGAAATTTTGAATTCTAGCTACTTGATTATTGGGTACATCAGAAGACACATTTTTCAAATCTTCTAAGGTTTCTGTACATAGTTTTACTACTTTCTGGGGGCTTCGATATTGCCAGGAGATTGCCAAAATCTCTATCATTGTCACTTGTATGTCTATTTCATTTCCTAGCCTTGCTAGTCGATGAATCTCTAAAAGTCGTTCTTCTGGGGTTTCTGCTTTTGTTTCATACCATAGCTGGTATAACACATTTGCTGCTTTTTTAATTAAAGAGATTTCATCCAACTTCTCTAAACCCAAATAGCGGGGTACTCGTAGCAACTCCCGATCATAACTAGCTTCCAACAGTCCCAATGCTATAGCCTTATTGATGCACTTATCTAATTCATCCACAGTTTCACAAACTGCCTTTAACGCCTCCTTTGGTACTGGTAACTCAAAAACTAATCCCCGTTGCAACATGTCTCGCATCGGCTGATCTGAATCTCTTTGCTTGCCTAATTTGTCTTCAAATACTTGCGGAAGCAATTCTTTCCTTTTAGTTTCCAAACTACCAAGAATAAAATTTTTGTCAATATTTTGTTTTTGTAATTCCTTTAATTCCTCGTGCAATTTCTCCAATAAGCGATGATTCCCATCTGCCAGCTTTTCCACATAGGATCGAAAAGTCTTATCTACCTTATCTGAGGCAGAGAGGCGCTTCCACTTCTTTCGTAAATCTGTTCCTCGCAATGCATCTAACGGTTGTTTGTAAAAATATTCTGACTTAGAAAAGTCGAAATCATAACGACAGGTAATAATTATACGGTGATTAGAGTCAGTCTCTTGAATTGCCGAAACTATTGCATTCAAAACGTTTGCTGCTTCTAGTGTCAGCACACACTTACCATTACGAAGCACATACTGACCATTACGAAGTTGCAAATTATGCTCAAAATCATCTAGCACCAATAAAAAACTCTTTCCACCCGACGACTGATCAAATACCCGCTTCAACCGAAACTTCAATTCCTCTCCAGAGTTTTGTAGCTGATTGCGCTGTTCCTGATCATCTAACTTATTTGCTAATACGTTCGCCAAGTTGTCTGGTTCTACTTTTCCCACCCAGACAACTCGCTTTCTCTGTAGGTATCTGTCACCTAACCTTGCAGCTAAACTACTTTTACCCAAGCCACCCATCCCATGAATCAACACTCCCATATAGTCCGTATTCTTAAATGCTGCCAAGCACTTTTGCAACTGACGACGACGACCGACAAAACTTTCACGGGTAGCGACTTTGACTTTTCCCTCCGGATCTAAAAATTCAGTGGCTACTGATGGTGGTGGTGCTAGTTGTCGTTTAGGGTTATCTAAGGATGTAACTAACTTCCCTGGTAAAGTATCACCCGTATAAAGACGCAATAAATGCCAATCTCGCGCCTTATGTTCAATCAATTTCTCGTAGGTACTAGCAATGGCTTGGGTTACTTCCCTCCCCAGAGATAATTGTTCATACAAAACTTCTGCCGCTAGAATTGCATTTGTATCTAATACACTTTTACCCCAACCTAAAACCGCCTTGGCTCCAGATCTTATTAAAGTCTCTGACATTGAGATTGAGGGTATAGTCCCAGATGGTATTGCTTTCCCTGTGTTACAAGCTGAGAGAAATATTAGTTGGGGTTTTGAATATTTAATTTGCTTAACTATTTTTTGGGCGCTGTAATAGTCAGCTTCTCCCGTTTGATTTTCTGCTATAAAGCATATTTCTCCATCTTCGATAGTAGCATGACCTATTAGGTGTAAAATATCAAAATAATTAAAGTCTCTATTGCGTAATAATTCACTTAACCCTTTTAGAGAACCGCTTTCTTCCACAACCAACTCTATGGATCTTCGCCGTTCTGCTGTCTGCGTCGCTGCTAGAATACCTCTTTCCTCAGCCTCATAATCTAATACAGGTTCTATATTTAGAGGCGACGAAGCCATAAATAAGACTTGTAATGCTCGTTCTTTTTCCGGATGTTGAACGGTTAATTTCTTTGACTTCTCTGATGATACCCACCGTACTGGAACAACCTGACGCTCAACTAGAAACTCGTCACCATTGTGCAACAATTCCCAAGGCAGATCGGCAAGGTTTTCTGCTGTAGCGATCGCGAGGACAGTAACTTCACCATACTCAAGCGGGGGCAACAACTTTTCCAGAATGCGATCATCTCCATCCAACCAGTCATACAAATCTTGTCCTATTTTAGAATACTCTTTATAATAATGTGCCGCTTTCGATTCAACTTCAACAACGTTGTAGTAGTCTCGTTGAACTATGTCATTCCATTTTGCGATTTCTCCCGTGGGAAAAGCACGCGACGACGAATAATCACTTGGCTCATCATCAAAGTAGCGTAATGTTACATAATCACCTTTAACTTCCTTAAGGTTAATATGGATAATTCGCATATTTTGACTCCAGAAATTTGAAGACTCTAACTATTATTTTCAAAGTCAGAGCTAGCTATTCCAGATATTCATTGTTAATTAAAAATTAAAACAAGATTATCTATAGCAAATACTGTATTTTTTTCTGAAATTTTAGTTATATTTATTGTCTTTTTTTTACATTTTATTTTTTACTATACCTAGTAGGGTGTATTACGGCACGAAAATACAAAAAGATAGCGAAAAGAAATATTTTTGCCGTAACGCACTGTTCATTTAGGTGCGTTGCGCTGTACTTTAACGCACCCTACAAAGTTAAGATTTACTTTATAAATAGTCTCTTACTGGGCGCGAAATGTGAGATATTTAAAAGATCATATTTGAAAAATCAATTAAGTAGAACAGGTTAAATAATTAAAGGCTCGTAGTGAGAACTTTAGTTATCGAAAAAGGACTAAAGTCCTTACTAGAAACTGGATGCTAGTCTTTTTACATTACTTAACATAGTTTGTTTTTTTCAACTTGTTTTACTTATTAAAGTCTTAAACAGTAAAAGTTAAGGTGAATATGCTTAATCACAAAAGAAAGTCTAAGTAATTCGGTACAAATGTAGAGCGCGCCTTAGCGAAGCCATGCGCTACAGCGCTATTGGCGTGTCTCTACTAGTTGGGATCGTCTGTCTTTCGTCATTAGTTAAAAGGAAGGTTTTAGGCATGTCTACTTTTCGTAACAGATTTCCAAAATTAGCTGCTTTAGGCTTTTTAGCTGCTTTAGGCTTTTCATCTGCTAGTTGCTCTAACATTCCTGATAAATCTATCCTTGCTCAGTATACGCCAGGAATCAATAGTCCTTCTGGAAACACCACACCTTCTCCAGAAACTACAAATCCTCTTCCTTCACTAATTCGTCTAGACCAAGAATTCATGACTAAGGTGGCGCAAAGTGATATGACAGTCATTGAGACAAGTAAACTAGCACTCCAAAAGTCCAAAATTCCAGCAGTAAGAGACTTTGCACGACAAATGATTCAGGAGCATACAGATTCGAGTAAACAGCTGATGCAAATAGCGAAGGTTAAAAGTTTTAAACTACCAGAAAACATAGGTTCAGAGAATCAATACTTATTGATTAATCTGATGCAGGTTCCTAGTGAGAATTTTAACCAAGCATATATGAACATGCAGGTTCAAGCTCATCGCAATACTTATAAGAAGTTACAAAAATATCTTCAACAAGGACAAGATCCTAATTTGAAAGCATTTGCAAGTAAGATGTCACCAGTTGTTGCTGAAAATCTAAAGGAGGCTCAAAAGATACCAGTCGATTTTTAATCGACCCCTGATCGAGTACCGCGCTTTAGTATAAATCTTCATTAGCGCCCTAATGAAATAGTAGTTTTTCCTTATGACTGTTCCATAACGTCGGTAGGAAAGATATTTGAGTGTCTCACTTAATTAGTCTCTACCGAGAAAAAATATAACTGGTTATACAGTAAATTTATATACAGAAACAAGACCGAATAATTGCTTTTATTGAGTCATTCAAAATCAGGGTTAAAAAAAACTAGAGCGGCAAAACTTGCTAGATATAGGCTGGAAACATAGAAAACCCGTTTAAGATTTTCGACGACGGATACGTAATTAGAGTTTTCCAAACAATAAATGATCCAATGAATGGAACTAGATCTATTTTCTATTCCCCCTGCTCCCCTGCACTCCTTTGTAATGGATATCTTTTTTGTGGAGTTCTCTTAAGCCTTTATTTTCACCTCTCCAGTTAATTTTGCTGTGCTAGAAAAAAATTAATTACTGAATGAAGGTCTTAACCAAACTATTTCACAATTGATGAAATTGCAATTCCAAATTCCGCATTCCGGATTCTAAAAGTCATCTACATCTGTAACAAACAGCTATAATTGATTTCCATCTCAAGTGGAATCGATTTTTAACTAGCATAGTAGAAATATGGGACGTAGCCGTTCTAAATCTGACTTGCCTACAAAAATTTGTCCGGTATGTCAGCGTCCGTTTACGTGGCGCAAAAAATGGGCGGATTGTTGGGACGAGGTGAAATACTGTTCAGAACGCTGTCGTCGTCGCCGTTCTACGGCTGAAGATCAAAATAATGAATTGTAAAAATACTTAGACTCAAATTACACAAATCAACGGGAGATGAAGATACAGGTGCAACCTAAGTTAATTATTCATGGGGGGGCTGGTAGTTCTTTACATGGAAAAGGCGGAGTAGAAGTGGTACGCCATTCACTTCATAAAGTAATAGAAGAAGTGTATTCTATTTTACTTTCTGGTGCAACTGCGAAAGAAGCAGTAGTGCGCGGGTGTCAATTGTTAGAAGATAACCCTCGTTTTAATGCGGGTACTGGTTCAGTACTGCAATCAGATGGTCAAATCCGCATGAGTGCTGCTTTGATGGATGGTACAACTCAAAGCTTTAGTGGTGTAATCAATGTTTCGCGGGTGAAAAATCCCATCGATTTGGCAAAAGCTTTACAAGGTTCTCCAGATCGAGTGCTGTCTGATTATGGTGCAGCTGAGTTGGCGCGGGAATTACAAATTCCCAGCTATAACGCTTTAACTGACTTGCGCTTGCAAGAGTGGATTCAAGAACGCCAGCAAAACTTTAAAAGCACAATGGCTGGGGTAGTTGCAGAACCAGAACTAGTGGAAACCAGCAGCGATCGCCGTGGGACAATTGGCGTTGTTGCTTTAGATACTGAAGGAAGACTTGTCGTTGGTACTTCTACTGGTGGTAAAGGCTTTGAAAGAATAGGGCGCGTCAGTGATTCTGCAATGCCTGCTGGAAATTATGCTACAAAATATGCTGGTGTTAGTTGCACTGGTATTGGAGAAGACATCATTGATGAGTGCCTAGCAGCAAAGATAGTGGTGCGTGTCACCGATGGTATGTCACTAAAAGAAGCTATGAAGCGCTCATTTGCAGAAGCATATGAGAATAAGCGGGATTTTGGAGCGATCGCCTTAGATGCGACTGGGGCGATCGCTTGGGGAAAAACTAGCCAAGCTCTACTCGCTGCTTTTCACGACGGCGAAAAAATAGGTGATACCCTAGAACTTCCTGAAAGTACAGATGTTGGCTGGATTGAGAATTAGGGATTGGGGAAGGTAGGGGTCCCCTCTGGGGAACTCGGGGCCCCCACTCCCCCCAAGGGAGCTACCGTGTACACACAAGTCGAATTTCTTCTTAAATCCCATTGAATTCGGGTGGTTGTTTATTGAATTCGGGTAGTTGTTTATTGAATTCGGGTGGTCGTTTATTGAATTCGGGTGGTCGTTTATTGAATTC
>NZ_JCACKS010000079.1:0-10641 GCF_059505505.1 Pelatocladus sp.
GGTAAACAATAACTCTACTACGGAAAGCCCTCTTTATTTTGGCGAAGGTATTGAAGAGGAAATAGATATCACCTGCTGCGATGTAAGTTGGCTGAATATTTCCTGGATGCGATCGCGTAAATTTTGTAAGTCAGAGAAAAGTTGATTTTTAAGTGGTTTCTTAAGGAATTCCCAAAGCCTTTCGATCGGGTTAAGCTCAGGGGAATGAGGCGGTTGAAGCAAAGGAATAATATTTTCTGGCCAGCGAATAGCCGAACTTGTATGAGCAGGAGCTTGGTCAATTTGTAAAATTGCGTAGTCTTCGCCTAATTGCTGAGATAACCAGTCCAAAAACTGTTGAAAATAGTTACCGTTGAGTTTGGGGTACTCATGCTGAAAATATTTTCCACTCATTGGTTCAATCGCGCCATAGATCCAAAAATTGTCTCGTTTCCATTTAACCTCAACAGTAGGCTTAACTCCAGCAGCAGTAATTACTTTCCCTGTTAGGGTTTTGAGTCCAACCCTAGCTTCATCTTGACAGAGGTGAATGGCACTAAGATAAGCTGTAACTGAATGGCACGAAGATAAGCCGAAACATATATGGAACAAGAGCTTGAAATCTTTATATGTCAAGGGGAATTCGCATATAAAAGCAGCGCAGTAAAATTATTGATTTTTTAGGTACCAGTCCAATAATTATAGAAAGAAGGCAAAGTAGTTAAAATTGATACTTTCTTACCCTGTAGAAAAACCCCGATCTATCCAGTCAAACTAGATCAGATATCGGGGGAATTAAAAATGACTACTTATACTGTGTCAAAAAGGGTAGACATTCTCAAGCATAAATTTAGTAATAGTATTGGATTGCCTTTTAAAGAATTATTACCAGAGGCAACGCTCAATGAAATTATTAGGGAATTAAAAATTAAATATAGATGTCGTCTATTTACTCCAGTAGTAACATTATGGGCATTTTTATCTCAAGTGTTAGATGTTGATAAAAGTTGTCATAATACTGTTAGTAGAATCATCGCCCACCTCGTCGAAGAAGGAGTAGAAGTTCCTTCAACAGATACAAGTGGATACTGTCAAGCGCGTATTAGATTACCAGAATTGTTACTGGAGAAATTATTTTATAAAATAGCAGATGGTATTGAAAAAAAAAGTAAGTGAAGAGTATTTATGGTGTGGACGAAGTGTAAAAGTTATAGATGGTTCTAACGTTTCAATGCCCGATACAGAAGCTAATCAAAAAGAATATCCACAACATAAAAATCAAGCGTGCGGTTGTGGTTTTACAATTGCAAAAGTCGGGGTGATTTTTAGTCTTGCAACTGGTGCCGTGATTGCTTTAGTCATAGATATTTTTAAGACTCATGATATTCAACTTGCAAGGAAACTATATGAATTTTTAAATCCAGGGGATGTGCTTCTAGGAGATAGAGCTTTCTGTGCATATGCGGACTTAGTAAAAATAAAAAGCCTTGAGTGTGATGCTGTTTTTCGTAAACATCAAAGTCGGAAAACCGAGATGCGACATGGAAAGATAGTCGGAGAATGTGATAAGTTAGTAACTTGGAACAAGCCGAGAAAGTGTCCTAATGGCTTAACAAAAGAAGAGTTCGATTTATTACCAGAAACTTTAATGGTAAGAGAGATTTACTTTTACATTAATATTCCTGGGTTTCGCACAAAGCAGGTTAGTTTAATTACAACATTAATTGATGAAGAAATATATTCAACTGTGAAAATAGTTAGACTTTATGGTGAAAGATGGAGTGTGGAAGTAAATTTAAAACATCTAAAAACTACTTTGGGAATGGATGTTCTTCGAGGCAAAACACCATCATTAGTACGTAAGGAAATTTGGGCATTTTTATTAGCTTATAATCTTCTAAGAACCTTGATGATTGAAGCTGCTTCTAAGAGGAAAGTATCTCATTTCAATTTATCGTTACAAGGTACTCGCCATCACTTTGATAATTTTATCCCCAAATTATCAAATGCTTCGGAAAAAGTACTATTGCAGATTTACAAAACATTATTAAATATCTTAATTCATAAAGAAGTTCCACAACGTCCTGGTCGCTGTGAGCCGAGAGTCCGAAAACGTCGCCCAAAAGCTTATCCTTTAATGAAAAAATCAAGACAACAATTATCGGTAGCGATAATATGTAAATCTATTTTTTGATGTCTGATTAACTTTATTAATCTTTGTGTGAAAGAACCTTTAAGCCATCTTTTCCATGAGGACTGTTGGCTTTCACCAATAATAATTTGAGTGATGTGATAATCCACTGCAACTTGAGCAATTTTCTTGGCGATACTTTGGCTCTTAAAGTGTAAAAATTCGCCACCAAAATCTTGACATAATTTCTTGCATGTATCGATATGCAAACTCTCTTCTTTGGTAAGGAAACGTTCGGAATATGCTACAAACACAGTGTACAGTCGCGCATTCATATAATTGGCGATGCGTGCGCCTCGACGTAGTAATTGCACTGAATCAGGATAAGTAGATATACATACTAAAACTCGTTCGTGAACATTGCACTTTTGTCCTACCAAGTTGGAAGTATTTGCTTCTTCCTCAACGGTATCTGCTACTTCTCTTAATGCTAGTTCTCTTAAAGCAATGAGATTACGGCGCTGAAAGAAGTTTTTCAGAGATTGTTCGATTTTTTCAGGAGCATAAATTTTGCCTTCTTGTAAGCGTTCTTCTAGAGTTTCTGGAGTAACATCAATCACAACAACAGCATCAGCTTCATCAAGTACATAATCAGGAATGCGCTCTCGCACCACCACACCTGTAATTCTTGCTACTAGATCGTTTAAACTTTCCAAATGTTGAATATTAACAGTGGAATAAACATCAATTCCATTTGCTAAAATTACTTCTACGTTTTGATAGCGCTTTTCTCGTTGAGAACCAGGAACATTAGTATGAGCAAGTTCATCCACTAGAACTAGTTGAGGAGAGCGTTGCAAAATTGCCTCTGTGTCCATTTCTTGTAGAGTGACATTCTGATGGATACAGGCTTTTTGGGAAACTACCTCGATTCCAGCAGCTTTCATTGCCGTATCTTTGCGTCCATGAGTTTCTAAGATACCGATAACTACATCAATCCCATCTTGTTTGAGTTGATGTGCTTCTTCCAGCATTTTGTAAGTTTTGCCGACACCGGGAGCCATGCCAATAAAAATCTTATGTTTTCCGCGTCGATGAGGACGAATATAAGAACTGTCGGGGGATGGGGTGTGCGAATGAATCATATCATTAACAAAATACTGGGTAAATTGGCAATTGTTGCGGCTTGATATTAAGTTAACTTCCGGGCTGTAAAGCATCTAAAGCTAGATTTAGCCGTAAAACATTAACTCCTGGTTCACCAAAAATTCCCAGGAATCTACTATCAGTGTTTTGAGATACCAAAGTTTGAATTTGGGCTAAGTTAAGATTACGGGCGCTGGCGATACGTCGCACCTGTGCTTGGGCTGCTGCAATGCTAATGTGAGGATCTAAACCGGAACCGGAAGTATAAACTAAATCAGCAGTTGGTTGTATATTGGCTTGTTTGAGCCGTGCTACTTCCACTTGAATGCGTTTGAGGAGTTCAGGATTGCTGGGTGCGAGGTTGCTAGCTCCTGATATCCCGGTTTTGGCAACTTCTGGATCTGTGCTATATTTTACAGTGCTGGGACGATTCCAGAAATAGCGATCGCTATTAAAGGGTTGACCGATTAAGGCAGAACCTATAACTGTACCTTGGTTGTTGGTAATTAAGCTCCCATTAGCCTGAAAAGGCAATGCTATCTGTCCGCAAATTAGCATGAATAAAGGATAGAGGAAAGCTGTTAGTAGCCACAAAGCCAAGGTAGAACGAATAGCTTTATTGAGTTGATTCATCAGAATTTCTCCGGTTGAAAAATGACTACGAATAAATAAACACTTATGCTCAGAGTCACGAGTCCTAAAAGGGCAATAGCATAAGACGCAAAACGTGATATTTCGCTCGGTGTTGCGGCTTGTACTGCTGGCGCTAGAAGTACATTCAAGCAAAGCAGTAAAAATAGAGATAAAGGAATGCGATTTGGTTTTTCGCCAATCAAGTCAAATACATTCTTCATAATTAAAATAGTGAATTGAAACGCCAACTAATGCAGATTTTGGACTAAGCTAGACCTATGGACACAATCAAAATATCAATGATTTTGATGGCAAAGAAAGGAATAAGAACGCCACCAAGTCCATAGATAAAAATATTGCGTTGTAAAAGTCGATCTGCTGTTAGTGGTCGAAATTTAACACCAGTTAGTGCTAATGGAATGAGTGCTGGAATCACTAAGGCGTTGTAAATCAAAGCTGATAAAACAGCAGATTGGGTACTTGCCAAACCCATAATATTGAGAGTACCAACACCAATACCTGCGAAGATAGCAGGAAGGATAGCAAAATACTTGGCGATATCGTTAGCAACAGAAAAAGTGGTGAGTGCGCCACGGGTAATTAGCAATTGTTTACCAATGGTGACGATATCAATTAACTTAGTAGGATCAGAATCGAGGTCTACCATATTAGCAGCTTCTTTCGCCGCTTGAGTGCCTGTATTCATCGCCACACCTACATTTGCTTGAGCTAAAGCTGGGGCATCATTAGTACCATCTCCAGTCATTGCTACGAGCTTGCCTTGGGCTTGTTCTGTCCGAATCACCTCAATTTTGTCTTCAGGTGTAGCTTCGGCGATAAAGTCATCAACTCCTGCTTCTTCGGCAATCACAGATGCAGTAATGCGGTTATCTCCAGTTAGCATAATGGTTTTAATTCCCATCCGCCGCATTTGATCAAACCGTTCTCGAATCCCCGGTTTAATAATATCTTTGAGATAAATTACACCGTAGATCTCATCATTTTTACAAAGTGCTAATGGAGTACCACCTAATCGAGAAATTCGCTCAAAGGTGGTATCAAGTTCAGGGGTTAATTTTCCATTACGAGAACGCACAAATCCTTTAATCGCATCGACTGCACCTTTACGAATTTGCACCTCGTTGGGTAAATCAGTGCCACTCATCCGCGTTTTGGCAGAAAACTCAATACCTTCTGCTTGTTTGGGGTCAAAATCTAATTTTGCCCCTAATTTCTCTGCCAGTTTGACGATGGATTTTCCTTCTGGTGTTTCGTCAAATATACTTGATTTGAGAGCAACTTTTGCTACCTTCTCCATAGAATGACCGTTAACGGGAATAAATTCCTCTGCTAAACGGTTTCCCAAAGTAATCGTACCTGTTTTGTCCAATATCAGGGTGTTGATATCCCCGCAAGCTTCAACCGCCCGTCCGGAAGTCGCAATGACATTAAACTGGGCGACTCTATCCATTCCAGCAATCCCAATCGCACTTAATAATCCGCCAATCGTGGTAGGAATCAGTGCTACAAGTAAAGCTATGAGTACGGCAATACTAAGAGGTGAGTTGATGTATACTGACACCGTAGGTAAAGTAGCAATCACAACCAAAAATACCTGAGTAAGAACTGCCAACAAAACAGTCAGGGCGATTTCATTAGGTGTTTTGCTGCGAGAAGCTCCTTCTACTAAACCAATCATGCGGTCAAGAAAACCTTGACCAGGGTCAGCAGTTACCCGAATAATTAGCTCATCGGAGGTGATACGCGTTCCTCCAGTCACGGAACTAGCAATATCTGACCCTGGTTCTTTTAGTACTGGTGCTGATTCTCCCGTGATTGCAGATTCATCTACAGAGGCAATACCTTTAATCACCTCCCCATCAGCAGGAATAACATCCCCAGCAGTTACCTTGATTTGGTCGCCACGACGTAAGACTGTAGAACTAATCTCTTCGATGGAACCATCAGCAAGGAGTTTTTTGGCTTTAGCATCAGATTTTGCCGATCGCAAGGCATCTGCTTGAGCTTTACCTCGTCCTTCAGCTACAGCTTCCGCAAAGTTGGCAAAGACAACGGTGAGGAACAAAATCAGAGTAATTAAACCATTGAATAATCTGGGGTTGTCGCCAGGTGTTGGGCCAAATAAGTTTGGTGCAATTGTTACCAGTGCTGTAACGATCGTACCCAACCAAACTACGAACATCACTGGATTTTTTAGCATGTTACGCGGATGCAGCTTGACAAATGCTTGCTTAAATGCGCGTCTGTAAAGTCCGGCTGGTTTGGCTTTGGGTGTATGTTTGCGTTTTTGTCGCGATTTAGTAGATGGTGTCATTGGTGATTAATTAATTTCAAAAACTCATATAAAGGTGCAAACAAGAGAATATTTATCCACCTCTAGCAATCAGAAATGCCTCTGCTATGGGGCCTAAAACCAGTGTGGGAAAGAACGTGAGAGCGCCAAGAATTAAAATCACACCACTTGTAACTCCCGTGAAAAGTATAGTGTCAGTTCTCAGAGTGCCGGTAGTCATAGGAACAGGTTGCTTGCGAGACATGTTGTCTGCCAAAAGTAGCAGTGCAATAATTGCGATATAACGTCCTGCCAAAATACTGACGCTGGCGGTGAGGTTCCACCATAAAGTGTTATCGTTTAATCCTTCAAAGCCAGAACCGTTATTTGCGGCGGCGGAAGCGTATTCGTAAACTACCTGAGAAACTCCATGAAAACCTGGATTACTAATGCCTGAAAGGGTATCGGGAAAGCCGAAAGTAATAGCCCAAGGGATGAGAATAGCAAAAGGGTGAACTAATAAGACAACGCTGGCTAGGACAATTTCTTTTTTCTCAATTTTGCGTCCTAAAAATTCTGGTGTTCGTCCTACCATTAACCCAGTCAAGAATACTGCCAAAATTAGATAAATAAATAGGTAAGCTGTACCAGTTCCTTGACCTCCCCAAATAATTTGCAAAAACATATTAAAGAGAGTGGCAAATCCTCCAGGCGGCATTAAGGAATCGTGCATACCATTAACAGCACCACACATAGTTGCTGTAGTCATGACTGCCCAAAGTGCTGTTTGCGCCCATCCAAATCGTACTTCTTTGCCTTCTAAGTTGGGTTGCTGTTCTCCTAATAGTGGATTAATAAGGGGATTTCCTTGAAATTCGCCTACTGCGGCAACACCTACTAAAAAGACAAAAATGATAAAGACCATCCAAAACACTAGCCATGCTTGTTTATGGTTATTAGCAAATATGCCGTAGGTATAAATCAGTGATGCGGGGATGGCAATCATGATGCAAGTCTCTAACAAGTTTGTAAAGCCATTGGGATTTTCGTAAGGATGGGCTGAGTTGATACCAAAAAAGCCACCACCGTTTTCTCCTAGTTCTTTAATAATTTCAAAGTGGGCAACCGGGCCACGGGCAATTACTTGAGTTGTACCTTCTAAAGTGGTTACTGTAGCTGAACCTGCTAAGGTTTCGGGTACACCTGCCAAAATCAATAACAAGCCACCAATCACAGATATGGGTAGCAAAATTCGTGTAATTGACTTAATTAAATCGCTGTAAAAGTTGCCTAACGATCTACCAGTTAAACCGCGAATAAAGGCAATTCCTACTGCTAAACCCGTCGCCGCTGAGGTAAACATCAAGAAACCCAGGGCAAAAGTTTGGCTGGCATAGCTAAAGGTTGTCTCACCAGAATAATGCTGTTGGTTGGTATTAGTGACAAAAGAAATGGCAGTATGCAGTGCTAAATCCCAACTTGGCGCATCTAAATTTGTAGGATTTAGCGGCAACCATCCTTGCAGCATCAAGATTAAATAAACTAAAATCCCCGTGACAAAATTGCTATAAAGTACTGCTTTGGCATACTGCCAACCTGTCATTTCTTCTTGGGGACGTATACCACTAAAGACATAAATAACTTTTTCTAGGGGATTCATTAGCGCATCAAGAAGTGTTTTTTCTCCCATGAAAACGCGAGCTATATACTTCCCCAGTAGAGGAGTAGTTACTATGACTATCAGCAATGTTAAAGCAATTTGTATCCATCCTTGTAACATGAATTTCAAGAATCTCCTGATAGATTTTTATATTGTTGGCTTTTTAATGAAACACTCTTTGGGTGAGTAGTGAACTGGATGTTTTTTATTAAGGACAAAATTTAGCATAGGAACTGAGGCTGAACTTAAAGCAACAGCTAGTAGGTAATCTCCATACCAAATTATGGGATCGGCACTTGCTAAGATGACTTGATTATTTCTAATCATGCCAATAACTATGCAGCTTTCTGGTAAGAATAAGCTAGTTAAAGCTTTACCACAATGGCAGCTATTACTCATTATTTTTACACTTATTAAACCTAATGCCATAATGCATTTTTGCGATTATAGAGAACATTAGGGACAACGTTATCTAGTTGCTAACAATTAATATAATTGACTAAATTGTGAGTCAAAACAAGTAATAGAAGGATATAAAACAGCGTTTATTTTTTGTATATAGTGTTTATCGAGTAATATATATTAAGCGTTTATTATGTTTATTTTTATCTAAACGCTTTATTGATTGGTTAATAATCTGCTATGGTTAATTTAGAGATAAATATAATTTTTAGTTATACTAATGTATATAGTAATCATCATGTCCTAAATGATAGATTTCAAAGTTAGATTACTTCATAGAGAATCGCTTTTAGGCAAATCCCTGTTAATAGCAGGTCTATTTATAGTTGTACTAATTCTGGAGTACTCTACACCTAATGAATATGTATTTGGCTATCTCTATACAGGGCCGATTTTGTTAGCAAACTCCTGGTTGGGGAGGCGCAGTACTTTTCAAACTACCTTTGTTGCTGTGTGCTTAACCATGCTGAATCTTGTAGTGCCAGGAGGTGAAGTCATGAAGATTCCGACGATCGCTAGTAGAGCGATCGCAGCAATGGCATTAATTGTCACAGGTGTTTTGAGCGATCGCCTACGCCGTTCGCAAGAAGCGATCGCTCTGACTCGTACCAAACTAGAAGCTCAAGAGGAATTATCTAGAGTCCGTGAAGATTTTGCTTCCACCCTCACTCATGATTTAAAAACGCCCCTCTTGGGAGCAATTGAAACTCTCAAAGCTTTTGAACAAGAAAAATTTGGTGCTGTCTCACCAGCACAGCACCAAATTTTAGCCACAATGACACGTAGTCATCAAACTTCCTTACAACTGCTAGAAACTTTGTTAGATATTTACCGCAATGATACAGAAGGCTTAAAACTCAACTTAGCACCTGTAGATTTAGCTATCTTGGCACAGGAAGCTGCTAGCACTCTCTCAGAGTTAGCAGCCAGCCGTCGCATTTATCTTTCACTTAATTATGGCGACTCTGATTGGCGGCGATCGCTATGGGTTAAGGGTGATGCTTTGCAACTTCAACGAGTTTTTAATAATCTTTTAGTTAATGCTATCAATCATTCTCGGCGCGGTGAGCGTGTAGAAATGGTGTTAGAACCCCAAGCTTCTTATCAAGTCGTGAAAATTTTAGACACAGGTGCAGGTATTCAGTCCGAACAATTTTCCCATTTATTTGACCAATTTTACCAGGGACATAGCCAACGCCAAGCTAAAGGTTCTGGATTAGGGCTTTATCTATCTCGACAAATTATTGCAGCTCACGACGGTATAATTTGGGCAGAGAACAGAGTACCTATCGGTGCAATGTTTGCTTTCAAGCTTCCCGTTTATCCGTCTCAATCTTCTCTTACTGTGTAAGATGCCATCTACCTCGATTAAAATTCTTCTGGTTGAAGATGATGAACTCTTCCGCTTGGGTTTGCGCGTGAGATTGCAACAAGAAGCAGAGTTAGAAATTGTTGCTGAAGTTGAAGATGGAGAAACAGCTATTGAATTAATTAACCAAAAATCTTTCGATGTGGTGCTATTAGATGTAGGATTACCAGGAATTGGGGGAATAGAAACCTGTCGCCAAATTAAGCAGCAAAATCCCCAATTACCAGTTTTAGTTTTGACTTCCCATTCTCAAAAGTCTCTAATTGCACAATTAGTTGAGTTGGGCGCTCAAGGCTATTGTCTCAAGGGAGTGGCAGCAGAAAAATTAGTACTGGCACTTCGTTCTGTTGCTGCTGGGGCATCCTGGTGGGATGAAACTGCAACCAAAGAAATTCGTTCTACTTTTGCATCTGATTCTGGTCAACCTAACTCAGAAAATATTTTAAAACCCTCCAATCCTCTAACTCAACGCGAACTAGAAATTTTGTCACTGTTGGCAGCCGGAAAAACTAATCAAGAAATTGCCCTGACACTCTACATTACACCTGGAACAGTTAGAGTACATGTCCATGCGATTTTGCATAAATTGGGAGTAGGCGATCGCACTCAAGCTGTTGTTGTTGCTTTACAAAAACGCCTAATTAAAAGTGACTTGATTGTAGAAGAGTAGCAATCACCTTGAGCCATTATCGCGCAAGAACAGTAAACAGCATTGGCTCTCAAAAGCATTGATCTGGTGCGGCTTGTGGCAACTAAAGTAAGAAATTCAGTCAAAGCGTTTCTTACTTTGTGGTTTTTAATACCATTTTTTCCTCTACTATAAAGCGGCGATCGCTCAAGACTCAAAAACCCAGCCGGGATGACTGGGCTTTTGTTGGGGTTATATTCCCCAAGGGGTTGTTATAGAAGTTATTTAGCGCTCTTTCATCACTCTGGATAGAGAAAAACAACTATGTTTGAAATTTATC
>NZ_JCACKS010000080.1:0-10572 GCF_059505505.1 Pelatocladus sp.
CGTCGAGAACGTCAAACCACCCTCTGGTAGTACTACGTCCAATTGCGATGGTCATCGAACTAAAACCCTCTTTTTTACTAAAATTGCACGTTATTGAGGAATTAACGTTGTTTCGACACTACACAGATACTTTACGTACCTGCTTTTATGAGAAACTACTGCTAGATTCAGTCAGTTTTTCTCAGGGTCGTGCCATTACCCCCAACACCAGCTGTAAATTTAGCTAGTATTCCTTAATGCTTCTTAACTTATCATAATTTGTCTTGTTTTTGTGCCTGATGCACCTGTGTAAATCAGGTATCTTGCATAGAACTATTAAATATTATCAATATCAGAAATTTTACAATTTGACACAAGTTTTCTCAGAAATCTTAAAAGAAACTTGCAATAGATCCATATACAGTGGCAGACTTTTAAAGGGAATTTATCAAACGCCAAGGTAGTTCCATGACGACATCAACAACCATTAACAAAGACGAACGCGTCTTGCATCAAAAGGTTCTCGGTTCACGTCGGTTGAGTAACTACTGGTGGGCAAGTATTGTAACTTTGGGTGCCACAGGCTTTTTCTTGGCTGCGCTATCTAGTTACCTACAAGTTAATTTACTCATAGTTACCGATCCAACTCAACTTATTTTTGTCCCACAAGGATTAGTGATGGGATTGTACGGTGTGGCGGGTTTGCTTCTCGCTTTGTATCTGTGGTCAGTAATTCTTTTGGATGTGGGCGGTGGATACAACGAGTTTAACCAGAAAACTGGCAAAGTCAAAATCTTCCGTTGGGGTTTTCCTGGCAAGAATCGTCGTATCGAACTTAACTTTAACACCCAAGATGTACAATCTGTACGAGTCCAGATCAAAGAAGGTCTAAATCCTCGTCGTACTCTCTATTTGCGTGCCAAAGGTCGTCGAGATATTCCCTTAACAAGGGTAGGTCAACCGATGTCTTTAAAAGACTTGGAGATTCAGGGAGCAGAATTAGCTAGATTTCTGGGAGTACCTTTGGAAGGTTTGTAGGTTGGTCATCAGTCATTAGTCATTTGACTCTTGACTCTTGACTCTTGACAGAATAATTCTCAGCAGGGTGCAAGCCCTGAAGTTTATGTGTGGGGTCAATCCAAAATCCTGTTAGAGGTTGACTCTTGACCACCACATTTATACAAATTACTCATATTCGCAATCAGAAGCTAAGATACACTGGTTGAGTCTATAGAACTAGCTAATGCGGTTAAAATTTTCGGAGCTTTTGGTTGTATTTGTGATTGTCAGTGTCTTGATGGTGGGTGGGTGTTCGACACAGCAAGTATCTTCTAATACTTCACCTGCCACACCCACAGCCACGGAGGCAAGCACCAATACAACTACACAGGCGACAACAGAAACAACTACAGAGACAACATCTGTATCTGAAGCTACACAAGAGGCGATTCCTGGAATGAAAGATTTACCAAGACTTGAAGGCAAAGCTACCGTGGTAATGACCGTCAATGGTTCTCCAATTACCATTGAAGTAGACGGTACTAATGCCCCCATCACTGCTGGTAACTTTATAGACTTAGTACAACGTGGTGTATATGATGGCTTAGTTTTCCACCGAGTTGTGCGTCAACCCCAACCTTTTGTTGTTCAAGGTGGCGATCCCCAAAGTAAAGATCCGAAAGTTGCAGCTAATAGGTTAGGAACTGGTGGTTTCATTGATCCTAAAACAGGTAGTGAACGCTATATTCCACTGGAAATTAAGCCCAAAGGATCAGACGCCCCCATTTACAGCAAAACATTGGAATCGGCTCGTATCAATCAACCCCCCCTGTTGACACATAAACTAGGTGCAGTCGCAATGGCGCGATCGCAAATGCCAGATTCTGCTTCTTCACAGTTTTATTTTGCCTTAGCTGATTTAGGTTTTCTAGATGGTAGCTACGCCGTATTCGGCTACGTCACAGAAGGTATGGATGTAGTGAACAAAATTCAGCAAGGCGATCGCATCGACTCAGCCAAAGTCACTCAAGGTGCAGAAAATTTGAAAAACGGTGGAAAATAGGGAACAGGGATCGGGGAAAGGGGATCGGGGAAAAGGGAGACAACTAATCAGTTATCAGTTATCAGTTATCAGTTATCAGTTATCAAATTAAACTGGTCACTGTTAACTGTTAACTGAATTCATGCCCAATCCCCAATCCCCAATCCCCAATCCCCGATCCCCGATCCCCATTACCCCTTATCCCCAGAGCAGGGTGGTTTCATACGAAAAAAGAAAAATATGGAAGTCTGTATTTCTCGTTTTGAAGCATAGATTTTTACCCCTCTCCAAACCTCTCCCCTTATTAAGGGGAGAGGCTTTAAAAGAAGATTTTAATTTTTCTCTGCTTGTATGAAACCACCCTGATTACCCCTTATCCCCTCCAGGGGGCCCCACCTTCTCCAATCCTCAAAACTTGCTAGAAGTCGTTGTCACTGGTATTAGTTTAGTTTCTGCCTTGGGTAAAAACCTCGTAGAGAGTTGGCAGCAATTGCTAGCAGGTAAATCTGCTATTAAAATTTGTCAACCATTTCCAGAATTAGAACCACATCCTCTTGGGTTAATTGACAAGCAACCAGCACAGTTGAAATTACTGACTCAACACCTGGTTGCTTCTGCGTTACAAGATGCAAGATTAGTTAATCCTCTGCCAAATTGCGGTGTTGTCATTGGTTCGAGTCGCAGTAATCAGGCGATGTGGGAAGAGATGGCGAAAAATAGGTGGGAAAAGGAAATGGTAAATTCCAATCCCCGATCGCTGATCGCCGATCCCCGATCCCCAGAGAATTGGTTAGACACCCTACCACACATGAATACGATCGCAGCTGCAAGACAAATTGGTGCGACTGGGATTGTTTTAGCACCTATGGCGGCTTGTGCTACTGGTATTTGGGCGATCGCTCAAGCTGCATATTTAATTAAATCTGGACAATGTCAGCAAGTCATGACAGGAGGGATAGAAGCAGCAATTACGCCTCTGACTTTGACTGGCTTTCACAAGATGGGCGCTTTGGCTAAAACTGGGGCGTATCCCTTTGATTTGCGTCGTGAAGGCTTAGTTTTAGGAGAAGGGGGAGCGATCTTGATTTTAGAATCGGCGGAATCAGCAAAGCAGCGCCAAGCTAAAGTGTATGGAAAGATACTTAGTTTTGGCTTAACAACAGATGCATATCATGCCAATACTCCAGAACCAAAAAGTAAGAGTGCGATCGCAGCAATCAAGGAATGTTTGCAACGCAGTCACTTAACACCAAGAGACATTGATTATATCCATGCTCACGGTACGGCTACGCAAATTAACGATCAAGTAGAAAGCCAATTAATACAAAGATTATTTCCTCAACAAGTGGCAGTTAGTTCTACTAAAGGAGCTACAGGACATACTCTCGGCGCATCAGGAGCTTTGGGAGTGGCTTTTTCTCTAATGGCATTACAGCAACAAATATTACCGCCATGTGTAGGCTTACAGCAACCAGAGTTTGATTTAAATCTGGTAAGAGAAGCACGTGAAATTGAAGTTCAAAGAGTATTGTGTTTTAGTTTTGGGTTTGGAGGACAAAATGCTGTAATGGCACTAGAAAAAGAAAAATTCAATATTTAACTTATCTAATTCAAAAAATAAATAGTCCGTAAATTTTGGTAAATAAAATTTACAAGTTTCTCTGTAAAATCTCTGTGATTTCAACAGAATTTGACCAATAAACGCTTCTCCTACACGTCATATTAGAGAAAATAGATATGATAATAAAAGTCGATAAAACTTAAAAATAATTTATAATCATGCTGGTTTCCTCCTCTGGTTTGTCCAAGGTCAAAGAATCAATAAAAGAAAAGATTTTTTTTGGCAATGAACCAACAGCCGAATTAATTGCTATTCTTACCGTTTACTTTGTCCAAGGTATTTTGGGGTTGGCACGTTTAGCCGTCAGCTTTTTTCTCAAAGATGAACTAGGATTAACTCCAGCTCAAGTATCGGCCCTAATGGGTATAGTTGTTCTACCCTGGATTATCAAACCATTATTTGGTTTTATTTCTGATGGCTTCCCCATTTTTGGCTATCGACGACGACCGTATTTGGTCTTATCTGGGATAATCGGAGCGGCTTCTTGGGTGAGCCTAGCCACAATTGTTCACACACCTGTAGTTGCAACAGCAGCGATCGCTCTTGGTTCTCTATCTGTTGCTGTTAGTGACGTAATTGTTGACTCATTAGTCGTCGAACGAGCCAGGATAGAATCCCAAGCGGAAGCAGGTTCTTTACAATCCCTATGCTGGGGTGCTTCCGCTTTCGGTGGTTTGATTACTGCTTACTTTAGCGGTGTCCTTTTAGAGCATTTCAATAATCGCACCGTATTTTGGATTACCGCCTCTTTTCCCCTCATAGTTTCAGCAGTAGCTTGGTTAATTGCTGAATCTCCAGTCAAGCAGAATGTCAACACTACCAACAACCCCAACTTCCAATCAATCAAACATCAAATTGGACAACTACGCCAAGCCATTACTCAAAAAGCTATTTGGCTACCAACAGCATTTCTTTTCATCTGGCAAGCTACACCAACTGCTGATTCAGCCTTTTTCTTCTTTACTACAAACGAATTACATTTTCAACCAGAGTTTTTAGGACGAGTACGCTTAGTAACTA
This sequence comes from Pelatocladus sp., assembly GCF_059505505.1. Taxonomy (NCBI): domain Bacteria; kingdom Bacillati; phylum Cyanobacteriota; class Cyanophyceae; order Nostocales; family Hapalosiphonaceae; genus Pelatocladus; species Pelatocladus sp. The sequence continues at coordinate 4,662 of NZ_JCACKS010000080.1, forward strand.
GCCTTGCTTCCTTAGTCGGTATCTGGATCTTCCAACGTTTTCTTAAAACCGTCCCTTTTCGCGTCATTTTTGGCTGGAGTACTGTAATTTCAGCCGCTTTAGGAATGACAATGTTGCTGCTAGTAACTCATACAAACCGGACTTTAGGCATTGATGACCACTGGTTTAGTTTGGGTGATAGCCTAATTCTTACTGTTATGGGACAAATTGCCTATATGCCAGTGTTAGTTCTAGCAGCCAGGCTTTGTCCATCAGGAGTAGAAGCAACATTATTTGCCTTATTAATGTCAGTAACTAATTTAGCTGGACTAGTTTCATACGAGTTGGGTGCAGTATTGATGCATTGGTTTAGAATTACAGAAACAAATTTTGACAAACTATGGATTTTAGTAATTCTGACTAACCTCAGTACTTTGTTACCATTACCCTTTCTCAACTGGTTGCCTGCTGCTGAGTCTGAAACCGAAACATCTAAGAATTTACCACCAGCCTCAGTACCGGATCATGAAGAATCTTTTGCACCCAATATGATACCGGAATTGATGCTGCGAGAACTAGAGTCAGAAATAGTTGGGGATTAGGGGATAAAAGATCAGGAATCGGAGATCGGGGAGAGACGCGGTGATACGCAGAGTAGGAGAAAAGGGAGAATCTATCAAAAATATTCTGCGTGTCCCCTTGTCCCTCCTTTCCTTCCCACACTCCCCACTTTCCCCAATTCCCAATTCCCAATTCCCTTTCCCCAATCCCCAATCCCCAATCCCCAATCCCCAATCCCCTTTCCCCAATCCCCTTTCCCCAATCCCCAATCTCCACTTCAACCTATGCAAACTTTTGAAACTCAAGAAGAAATTTCTCAAATATCTACAAAGCCTTATAACCGTAATGATTGGCAAGGTGGATATAAATCTTTAAAACAAGAATTTGATTATTGGATAGATGACATAGAAGGGCAAATTCCACCAGAACTGAATGGTAGTTTATTCAGAAATGGCCCTGGTTTGTTAGACATAAATGGGCAATTAATTCATCATCCTTTTGATGGAGATGGAATGATAAGCCGCATAACATTTTCAAATGGTCGCGCCCACTTCCGCAATCGCTTTGTCCGCACTGATGCTTATTTGGAAGAACAAAAAGCGGGTAAACTTCTTTATCGTGGTGTCTTTGGCACACAAAAACCAGGTGGTTGGCTAGCTAATGCCTTCGACTTTAAACTCAAAAATATTGCTAATACCAATGTTATCTACTGGGGTGATAAACTGCTCGCTCTGTGGGAAGCAGCAGAACCTCATCGCCTTGATCCTCATACACTAGATACCTTGGGTAAAGAATACTTTCACGGTGTGCTGTCAGAAGGTGAAGCATTTAGCGCCCATCCCCGTTTTGATCCTAGTTGTGAGTTTGATGGTGGTGAACCTTGTTTGGTAAATTTTTCCATCAAACCAGGGCTATCAACAACTATTACTATTTTTGAGTTAGACACAACAGGCACTATTGTAAGAAAGCACGCCCATAGTGTACCGGGTTTCGCCTTTATTCACGATTTTGCTATTACTCCAAACTACTGCGTATTTTTTCAAAATCCTGTGAGTTTCAATCCCATTCCTTTTGCTTTGGGAATACGTGGTGCAGGTGAATGTATTAAATTTCAGCCCAATCAACCAACGCGAGTCATCATTATTCCTCGCCGAACCCCCCTAAAATCCCCCCTTGATAAGGGTGGACTAAAGGGGGTGCAAATTCTCGAAACTCACTCTGGTTTTGTTTTCCACCATGCCAATGCTTTTGAGCAAGGAAACGAAATTATTATTGATTCTATTTGCTACGAATCTTTACCAGAAGTTGAATCAGGAAATGATTTTCGACAGACTGATTTTGATGCTCTCAAGCCTGGACAACTCTGGCGTTTTCACCTGAATCTTCAAGACAAGACTGTACAGCGAAAATTGCTAGAAAACCGTTGTTGTGAATTTCCGACTTTGCATCCTCAAAAAGTGGGGCGATCGCATCATTATTTATATATTGGTGCTGCTGATGTTCCTAGTGGTAACGCCCCCTTGCAAGCATTTTTGAAGATGGATCTTCACTCGGGAGAAAAACAACTCTGGAGTGCTGCACCCAAAGGCTTTGCTAGCGAACCAGTATTTGTACCCCGTCCTCATTCTCAAGAGGAAGACGATGGTTGGGTGTTAGCTTTGGTTTATGATGCTAATTGCGATCGCTCAGATGTAGTAATTCTAGATGCCCGTAATTTCAACATAGGGCCAGTAGCAAGGCTACATCTTAAACATCATATTCCTTACGGTTTACACGGTAACTTTACTTCTGAGGTGTTTGTTTAACAGTGATCAGTTAATACGGTTGGTGTTAGTCGATTCATCGCAAGGGTATAAGCTCCTTCATACCCTTACACCCAGTCCCACCACACATAAAAAAGAAAATGAACATAGATAAAAAAGATACTTTTTATCTATGTTCATCTATGTGTATCTCTGGTCACTCTATATTACTATTTTGAAAGCGAGCAAAAAAAGCTACATCACGAAAATTTGTAACTTAAGATACAGAAATTATATTTTTCTCAAAAATAAAGGTTAGCCTAGATATAGACATCCGGTTCCACAAGCAAAAGATTTTATGGAAGCGTGATAGGAAGAGAAAAATCTATGATTACAACTTCTATACAACCACTGGAAGCTCCTTCTCCAGCTTATATTTGCCCATTAGATCAAGCTTGTAGCTATTTAGAAGCAGCAGCACGAGAATTAAAGCTAGATCAAGGTCTATTGCAGGTACTTAGTCATCCACGTAAGGTAGTTACAGTCTCCATTCCTGTAAAACGGGATAATGGCGAAATAGAGATTTTGGCCGGACATCGAGTCCAACACTGTGATGTCTTAGGACCTTATAAAGGTGGCATTCGTTACCATTCGGCTGTGACACTGCGGGAGGTATCAGCCCTAGCAATGCTTATGACCTGGAAATGTGCGTTACTAGGTATTCCTTACGGTGGTGCCAAAGGAGGTATTGCTCTCGATCCAAAACGTTACAGTGTGGGTGAATTAGAACGGCTCACTCGACGATACACCAGCGAATTAATTAAAGATATTGGCCCCAGTGTAGATATCCCGGCACCAGATATGGGTACTTCTGCCCGTGAAATGGCTTGGATGATGGACACTTACTCTGTCAATGTTGGTCATGCAGTTCCGGGAATTGTGACTGGAAAACCTTTATCTATCGGTGGTTCACTGGGACGAGAGATGGCAACAGGACGCGGTGTGATGATTATTGTTAGGGAGGCGCTAGCTGATCAGGGTAAGTCCTTGGCGGATGTGCGAGTAGTTATCCAGGGTTTTGGCAACGTCGGTAGTGCAGCAGCTTTGTTAATGCATGAAGCAGGAGCGAAAGTGATCGCTGTATCGACTGGAGGTGGAGGAGTTTATTTAGAAACTGGTCTTGATATTCCTGCTTTGAAAGCCTATACTGCTGAGAATCGTAGGAGTGTGGTTGGCTTTCCACAAGCAGTACCAATTAACAATGCAGAGTTACTAACTTTACCTTGTGATGTTTTAATTCCCGCAGCTTTGGAAAACCAAATCACACAAGACAATGTGAATCAAATCCAAGCCAAGATAATTGCAGAGGCGGCTAACGGGCCAGTGACTCTCATAGCCAACCAAGCACTAGAAGCGCGGGGTGTAACTGTACTACCAGATATCTTGGCTAACGCTGGCGGTGTGGTCGTGAGTTATTTAGAGTGGGTACAAGGTCTTTCTTATTTATTTTGGGATGAGGAACGAGTCAACCGCGAATTGGAACACTTGATGGTGCAAGCATATCGTCAAGTTATTAAGCATTCCAAAACACGGCAAATTCCCTTAAGGCTAGCAGCTTATACGTTAGGGGTTGGTCGAGTTGCTCAAGCTTTAACCGATAGAGGTTTGTATCCTTGAGCTTGGTGTGATGACTTCTAATCCTACAGCCAAGGAGCATTGTCCATCAAAGCACTTAACATCTTTTGGAAGTTTTGACGCAGAAGTAGGGCTAATAGACCACAGGACATTGTAGTTGCTGCCATCACCCACCAAAATTGGTTGACTTGCCATACTCCGCCAAACAGAGCAAAGACAATTAGTCCTGCGCCAGCACCTCCTGAAAACAGTAGAGCTGTTTCTTTGGCAGCTTGTTTAAAAGTTTGTGGTTTTGATTCCATAAACAAAAATTTTACTCATAAAACCAAAATAGCAGAAGCGATCGCTTCATAAAACATCTCGTTACTTATATCAAAAAATTCTTGCAAATTCCCAGTATAGAAGTAGAATATTTAGGATTTGATCACAGACAGGCGATCGCTTCCATGTCTCAGCCACCCCGTCGTTTTTCTACTATTGAACCTGAAGCTAAAGCACCCACCCTCAAGCGTCTACGCCAGCTTAGTCGCTTGCTAGATAAAGCTATTGTTATTCCCGGAACACGTATTGGTATTGGTTTAGATCCTATTTTGGGACTAATACCCATTGGTGGTGATTTTTTGGGTGTCATGCTTTCTGCTTACATTGTCCTAGAATCAGCACGCTTAGGTGTGCCAACAAGGACTTTAGGCAAAATGATGTTTAATATCATTATTGATAGCTTGGTCGGTGCTGTCCCAGTACTGGGAGATTTGTTTGATTTTACTTGGACAGCAAATGAGCATAATGTCAAGCTATTAGAAGAACATTTAAGATTTCCTAGTCAAAATCAAAGTGCCGATAAGTGGTTTGTATTCGCGGTTTTGATTGGATTACTGTTAGTTGCCATTGTATTAATAGCCTTGCCTGTGATACTAATGAGACTGCTGTGGGGAGCCTTAACCGGTACTTAAATGAGTTTTCACAAAAAGAATGAAAGATTGGTGGCAAGTGACTTTTCCAAAAGGGCGGCAAACTATCACAATTTCTGATGCTAATGGCTACCCTGTACAAATTGCTTATGGAGAAATAGGCACTGGCAGACCGATAGTTTTTTTACATGGTCTGGGTAGCTGGAGTTATAATTGGCGTCACAGTATTCAGCCTTTATCGAAATACTTTCGGGTAATTTGTTTTGATGCCAAAGGTTATGGATTTTCCGAAAAACCATTGTTGCGAAGAGAATATAATGGTCATCAAGTCATCGAATTAGAGCGAATAATTCAATCACTAAGTGATGAGCCTGTGGCAATTGTGGCAGAATCTTTAGGTGGATTAGTTGCCCTAGCTTTGGCTCAAGAAAATCCGCAGCTACTAGCACGTTTAGTAGTAGTCAATGTACCAATTTTTGCTGAAAGTCTTCCCCATTGGGGGATGTCATTGCTCGCCCAAACTCCGTTAGAAATCATACAAACAATAGACACATTAGGCTTGGCAAATATAATAGCTCCATTAGTAAGAGAAGTAATGGCTATAGAACGGCGTCGGGTATTGTTTGATCCATCTGTCTTAACAGATGAAGATGTTTACTGGATAACTTATCCATACATTGAACTCAAGGGTACTCTCACCAAAGTAGCTGAAGAGGTAAAGATCGCGATACGGGAAATAGAGAACCTGAAAGCAAACAAACCCAATTTGTTGAGCAAAGTACAAAATAATCTTGCTTCTATCCACTGTCCAACATTAGTTTTGTGGGGAAAACAAGATAGTTGGTTTCCCGCTACTCACGGAGAAAAATTGCATCAACGCCTTCCTAATTCTAGGTTACAAATTCTGGCTAATTGCTGTCATGATGCTTCCACTGGTGCTTCCAAAGAATTAAATGCAGCAATCTTAGAATTTTTGCAAGATACACAATTTTGGACTTTGGAAAAATAAAAATCCTATTCACACCCAATACTGCCCGTTCGCTTATTTTGAGATAACAAAAGGAATTAATGCCTTGGTGGGTA
>NZ_JCACKS010000081.1:0-30997 GCF_059505505.1 Pelatocladus sp.
CAACGAACGGACTTGCGTTTTCAACGAACGGACTTGCGTTTTCAACGAACGGACTCCCGTTTTCAATAAACGGACTCCCGTTTTCAATGAACGGACTCCCGTTTTCAACGAACGGACTCCCGTTTTCAATGAACGGACTCCCGTTTTCAACGAACGGACTCCCGTTTTCAATGAATGGACTTGTGTTCTGAACCAATCATTGTCCACATAATAGCCAATTTGTATAGTGCGTAAGTCCTATTTACAATAACTTAGGACTTACGCAAAAATTGCCGAAAAGCTTAATTTATGAACCGCCAAGACGCCTTAGACGCGCAAGCGGCTACCTGCGGAAGCCACTTACGTGTCTACCGTAAGGTAGAACGCCAAGAATTCGTAGAGTGTGCGTAAGTCCTATAACTGTAATACCCAACGGCGAAATAATTCCACAACAATTCGCCAGCGTCCCTCAGTCTCCTCAACAACATCATGACGCTTCAGAGTCTTCAGTGCTTCCTGCAAACTTTCCTCATCCATATTTATCATCGTCGTAGAGACGCGATTTATCGCGTCTCCAAGATTTATCGCGTCTAAACTCAACCCTTCTGGATGAAGTGCAAGCACCTTCAGAATTTCCTGTTGACCAGCAGCACCCTGCGCCGCCTGACCCCAAACTCCATCAAAATAATAGTTTCCCTGCCGAAAGAACTTAGGATCATCAACGACTGCTTTTACATCTTCGACGGTAAAAGTTGGGTTGCGGGTGTGTCCTTGCTCAAAAACATAGTCATTGTAGTGGCGGACTAGCAAAAACCCCATTAACTGGACTAAATAAGGTTGACCATGTGTGAGAGCATAGATTTGATCTAACGCTTCTGGCGTGTAGTCGAGAGGGAAATCTTCACCTGGGTTGGCGAGAAGTTGGCGAGTCGCCGCACGTTCGATAAACCCAACCCGAATATTAATAAAGCTACCGTAAAAAGGTTGGAAATAATCTCTTGTCATCTCGTCCAAAGTATGCAAACCAGCAAAAGCGAAGGCAACTTTAGAATTCATTTGCACTAATTTCCGCAGAAAGCCCATAAAATCTACAGGGATTTTTCCCGCCTTAATCAGTTCCTCGATTGTCTCGAATTCATCCAAGGCAATAATTAACCCCTGTAGAGACGCGAAATTTCGCGTCTCTACAATCTGTTTCAAATAGCGTTCAAAAGTAGGCTTGGGAAATTTGAGCCAATCATCATCACTTGGAGGTTCTAAATTTACCACTTTAGAAATTGCATCACTAATCGCCATCAGCACCTCACTCAGATCCCCCAAACCTAGCAAGTTGACATAAGCTACCTTCACCCCTGACCCTAGAGAATTAGCAGCGTTACGCAGAATGGAAGTTTTACCCATACGTCTGTGACCGTGGATCAACACAGATTGCAACTGCTGACCCATCACCCAGAGTTCCTCTAGGTGACGCATCACATCTTCCCGTCCGACAAAGAGATTTCCCGCAACTGGATCACCAATTATGTATGGATTACGCACAGGTTTAGTGATGGAAATTTCGCCCACTTCACCCGCAATATTTAGTAAGGCTCCTTGCCAAGTTTGAGCAATGTTGACTATTAAATCTCGCTCGGCCTTCGGCAAAGAGCCTTTATTATTTAAAATATTTTTCAGTTCTCCTAATGCACGGTTGAGAGCAAAAGACCGGGTAGCTTTAGAGACACCACGCTTAACCAACCGCACATCCTCAATAACTCGACTCAGACTAGTAATGGTTTGCCAAGTTGTCGGACGTAAAAGCGGTTCTGCTGGGGAAGCAGGTAATTGCAAAGTAGCAGTACTAGCTCGTCCTTTGGCATTTTCACAGGCAGCTAGAGTTTGAGCGAGGGTAAACATTTCCTCACCGTAGAGAAGGTCACGCACTACAGCAAAGGCTTCCTCTGCTTTCGCTGGTTCCATGTTATATAGGTACCAGAAACCAGCCGCAGCAGCATGGGCAGGCGTATCTAGGCAAATGTCTGTTTGAAATAGAGCTTGAAGTTGTTCCCGCCAACTAGACTGTTTTACAACTTCTAAGTAGAGTGTGTCTTCTAAAGAAACTGAGGCAAAATACACTAGCTGCCAATCAAAAGGATTTTCAGCCAATTTAGAAACACGCCAAATAATTTGCTCTGAGGGAGTTGTAACAAGTACTCTATTAACTGTTTTCACCACAGGAATGAATTGTTGGGTATACGCCAGCAGTTGATTAACATTATGTATACCTGTTTCCCAATCCTGTTGTAACCAGTTGTGTAAGCGCCGAGCAAGATTGGGCAAGGGAAGCGGAGTTACATGGGGTAGTAACCAGCTACCATTTTGCAAAGAGCGTAGATTTAGAGGTAAAGCAATCAACCAGTTTTCAGGACGGAGTATTGCCACGCCTACCGCCGCCACGCCTACCGCCACGCCTACCGCCACGCCTACCTTCATGCCAAACACCACGCCTACCGCCACGCCAAACGCTACGCCTACCGCCACCTCTACCTTCACGCCTACCTTCACGCCAAACATCACGACTCCCGCCACGACTCCCGCCACGACTCTCGCCACGCCAAACGCCACGCCTCCTATCACGCCAAACGCCACGCCTCCCATTACGCCTATCGCCACGCCTGCCACCACGTCTCCCGCCACGCCTCCTATCACGCCAAACGCCACGCTTACCGCCACGCTTGACCAATTAATAGAAATACCCAGTTGCTGAAGAGTAGCACAGAGGAGCAATGGAGTAACAACTGTCAAAATTACTCCTTGGAGAAGTAGCCGACGCTGAATGCGATTTCGCCAATTCATTTCCTTTTCAAGAATATCTTCCCCACTATTTTCAGGAATATCTTCCTTACTAAAAGTATCCACATACCACGGCAACGCCTGAGGAAAATAAAACACCCAATACAACAGGCGTAGATAATCCAACGGATTCCACAGCGACAAGCGACGGTTGAGTTTGGGGGCTAAATCTAGGCGGGGAACTGGGCGTTGTTGGGTCATTGCATCCCCTCCACATACCGCGCGTAAGTCCGATAACACAGTTGCATCAACTCTTTAGGATGACCACAACTTGCCTTGACAATCTGCATAATCTCCGCATCTGTAAACCGAATCGGAGTAGGTGCAAGGCGATGACTAATAAATTCACGGGCTGTAGTTTCATCCCACAAATTCATCCGTTCCTCAATACAAATGCCCTGAAAAGGGGAAGTCATGCCTATTTCATGACTATCAGGAAAAAGTTGATTTAAAGAAACAGACGCAGCCACTACTAAACGCAAAGGTGCATCATTCCCCTCTGCCAACCCCCGCAATTGTTCCCTTACCTGTCTGCTAAATCCTTGCCAAGTCATTTTCTCTATTTCATCAAGTAGCAGTAGTAGTCGGGGACGTTGCTGTTTCAACACACGAGTCAGGGCGTAACCCCTACACTCCTGAATCCCCACCTCAAAACATAAAGCTTCATAAAAATCTTTTTCGTCAGAAACTTCGTTGAGATTGAGATAAATCGGCTTACGAGGTGGAGTGAGTCGAGTTTCTGCTTGTTGGCGAATTGCCCAAAGTAGAGAAGATTTGCCTATGGAACGTTCTCCAATTAGTGCTACACTGCTGCCACTGTTGAGCGTTTCAAATACTCGCTCGATTTCCCGCTTACGTCCAAAAAATTGTTGTGGATCTTCTACTCTGCCAACTTGAGGAATAAAAGGGTTGAGAATTGCCCCAACAATTCTTGGTTTTGCAGTGATAATTAGAGATTTGTTTACATGAATAACAGGTTTGAGATGCTCTGGAATACCATTTAATCTAATTTCTATACAACCAAATTGATGTGCATCTTCGATAGTGCGATCGCCTGCTAATGCTTTGTAAAAACCAACTGCAAAAGCTATAGCTGCTTTGTCACCAATCTGATCATTCATCCCAATCACAAAGGGGATATATTCAGCAATTGCTTTGGCTTGAGTTTCAGAATAACAAGCATTTAGCACTACACACTTAACCTGCTCGGCAAACAACTCAAACATTGCAGCCAAAGCTTCAGGTTCTACAAGCTGATAATTACTCACTTCATTTTCAAAAGCAAGCTCACCCTTGCTTGTGCCATGCCCAGAAAAGTGTATAATTTGCGGCTTAACATCAAATATTGCTTGGGTAATATCTCTTATACGAACTGATTCTCTTTGTTCAAGTAGATACTTGTCCCGTTCTTTAGCTATTTGCAGCCTTTCTTTGATATCTCGTAACTCTTGCCCTAAGCGCAGCCGAGAAGCATTACTTGGGTCAGCCGCTAGAAACAGAATTTTGATAGGGGTATCACTGTTCATTCAGGCAACTATAGCAATCCGATTTGATTAATGAATTTACTCGTGGAGGCAGGCAATAGGCAATAGGCAATAGGCAATAGGGAAAGAAAGAAAAAAAGGAAGCTAGATGTGTACTGAGTTTTGTAAGCGCAGAGCGCAGGCTACGCCAACAAAAATCAAATAGGAATCCTATATAAGAGTTAAATTATTGAAAAATATAACACTTAGTTGCTGAATCCAAACCTAAAGCGGGGGTTTTATTAACAGTTGAGTAAAGATTAATTACACAAAAAACCGACTCACAACACAACTAAAACCAGGCAACAATGGTGAACTCAATTCATCATTATCCAGCAACGTTGCAATTAATGTTAACCTCGCATTTTCCCGCCGATAAACTTCAACTTGTTGCAATCGCCAATCTGCAATCCAATATTCCTTGACTCCCCGTGATGCATAAAGCTTGAGTTTCGCTTCTCTATCCCGACGTTCATTTTCCACACCAGGGGATAACACCTCTACCACCAAATCCGGTGCGCCTGTCAAATGTCCGGCTTCGTCTAACAGAACCGCTAAACGTTCATGACTTGCCCAAACCACATCCGGGATGACATTATCAGTTTCCGAAAACAGCACACCAGGAGTGATACTTGCTTGTCCCAAACCACTAGACCGCGACCAAACCTCAAGTTCTAAAGTGATATTTAAGCAAGTACGCTGATGTTTCCAGTGGGGCGCTCTGGTGATGAATAATTCTCCGTCTATAATCTCATAGCGCGTACCCTCGTTTTCGCTTAGGAGGTCTATGTCTGTAGTAGTCCAGCGCACGCGATCGCTTGCTGTCTGATTCATAGTGGGTCTCGTTGTCAATAGAGTTATATCTTAAAGCTAACTGATAAATTTGCCATGATTTATGGATAAATCTATTCTGTCTAATACCAATTCAATTAATGATTGCAACACATCCTTGGTTCAAGACGCGATGAATCGCGTCTGGTCAGACCATTTCACAAAAATCTTGATACAAATACAGGTGTGTAGAGACGCGAAATTTCGCGTCTCTACAAGATTCATATGTATCGCTATTAACGTGAAATGGTATCAGACCATTTTTTGTACCAAAAATCCTTAACTGAACCGTATTTTGGTATAGGCACTCAACTAGTCTGCAAATAAATCAGTGAACAGTTATCAGTGAACAGTGAACAATAACTGATAACTGACAACTGACAACTGTGAAAGTGGGTTTTGGCTATGAGCTAGCTATTTATTTGAGGGCGGGATTGTGGCTCATGAAATCTCTCGAAATCACGTTAAACTAATCTGCAATCAATTCAACCGCATCTGTTCCATCTATATCTTGTAAATAAACCTTGACAATCTCTTCTTTAGCTGTGGGTAGCTGCTTACCAACAAAATCTGGATGTATTGGTACTTCACGATGACCTCTATCTACTAGTACAGCTAAACGAATTACCTCTGGTCTACCATACTCGTTGACAGCATTTAAAGCAGCACGAACTGTTCGTCCTTTAAATATCACATCATCTACAAGTACAACAATTTTATCTGTCAAATCAAAAGATATCTCTGTCTTGGCTGGAGTCCGCAGCCCTATTTGGTCGAGATCATCGCGGTAAAATGTAATATCTAAGGCTCCTACTGGCACAGATATACCTTCTAACACTTCAATTTGGCGCGCTAATAATTGTGCCAAAGGTACTCCCCTAGTATGAATACCAAGCAGCACTAACTGGGATAAATCACGGGTTTTTTCGATAATTTGGGAAGCAAGACGAGTGACGGTACGACGGAGTTCTTCAGATGAGAGAATCTCAACCACTTTAGCTTTGGTAGAAATGGTAGAAATAGTCATATACCAGCATCCCCCTGAGCAAAATTTATACTAAAAAACCAAGTTATGAGGAATCAGTAATAATATAAATAACCGATTACCGATTCCCTATTTTCATGATTACCTGTTTATGGCAACTAGCAACAGAGTTGTCACACCTAACCATAACAAAAAGCAATATCGAGTTAATTGGAATGCTTGATCAATGCTAGCTAAAGTGATTGGATGAGTAACATCTCCCAACAGGGGTTTATGTTTAGCCACGCCACGATACCAATTAGTACCTCCCAGTTGTACGCCTAAAGCAGCAGCATATGCACACTCACTCCAACCAGAGTTTGGACTAGGATCATTGGGTGCATCGCGCTGACAAATGTGGATGACATGCAAAGGTTTACCCGACAGTAGCGCGATTGTCATCACCGTTAACCGACAAGGAACCCAAGTCAAGCCATCTTCTAATCGCGCACTAAACCAACCCAAATAAGTATAAGGTGCTTGTCGATAACCCACCATTGAATCCAGTGTACTGCTGGCTTTGTATGCCAAAGCCAAAGGAACTGGGCCGATAAATGGCACAAATGTACCAACTATTGCACAAAAAAGAGGAGCCATAACTCCATCAACTGCATTTTCTGTAACTGTTTCCAGAACTGCTCGCAAAATTTCTGATTCTGTAAGATTTTCTGTATCTCGACCAACATAATTACTCAAAATAGAACGAGCGTCCTGGATTTTTCCTGATGTTAAAGGTTGTAAAACTTTTTGAGCAGCAACTCGCAAACTTTTAGCTGCGAAGCAACTAGCTAAGAGAATGATTTCTACAGCATTTCCCAACAACGGATGTAGGAATTTAGTAGCTTGTATGATTAAATAACCAACAACTCCACTACCAATTACCAGAAAAAGACCTAAGAATATTCCTGCTAGTCTTTGTGTGAGGGAATTTTGACAATATGTGAAAGCAAATTTGCTAAAGCGAGAAATTATCCACCCCATTACTCGCACAGGATGAGGCCATCTCCAAGGATCGCCGATGATATAGTCTAAATAAGCTGCAAGGATTAAAACAATCATAGAAGTCATTTGTCTTTGTCCTGCACCAGCTTTTTGTCCTGCCAAAAAATAAATTTTAAGGGCTTTTAGCTAAAGTCAGATAAATCTGACTAGGAAAGTGTTTGAGTCATAATTTTGGGGGTTGTACCAGACGCGAAATTTCGCGTCTGGTACAAAGAATTGTGGGCTTAACAGCAAGCGTATTGGGATATAGGGTAGGTGCAAAATATCAGATAACCAATGAATGACCAATGACTAAACAATAAAACTGGCTTCTTCACCAAGAGAAGCTTGCCAACTGCGAGCATCGTAATAGAGATCTGCAAGAGTAATACTGTACAATGCTTCTTTCAATTTTTGGTGCAGCCTTTGCCAAAGTGTAAATGTTACCCAATCTTCTGTTTGTCCTGGGGAAGCTTGATGGTGAGGTAAAGGTTCTATTGTTTCACCAACTGCTTCTAAAATTTCTCCTAAAGATATTTGTGCTGGTTTTTTTGCCAGTTGGTATCCACCGATGCTACCCCGACTAGATTTTACTAACCCAGCACGACGCATTTCTATTAGCAGTTTTTCTAGGTAAGGAGCTGGGATATCTTGACGAGAGGCGATCGCTTTAGTAGAAACAGGCTCATAACCAGCTTGCAAACTCAAATCTAGCAAAGCTTTGACACTGTAATGTCCTTTGGTAGTTAGTTTCATTTATTTGTCCTTTGTCCTTTGTCCTTTGTCATTAAGATTAGTCTTCACCAATGACTAATGATTAATGACTATGATTAAGGATCAGTTTTACTTATCGTTCTATGTGTTAATTATCAACCAAGTGTAAGTAAACCACTTTTTTAGCAATGCTTTAGGAAACTTAAACAAATATAGATTACAGTGTAGCAGTCTTTCATAAACTAGAGATAGTTATCAGCTTCAGCCTTATTTTTTAAATTAATTTTCAAAGTAAATATTAATAGACATGCAAAATTTTGCTGATTTGTGTAATATACTTTGCGGTAGCTGATATAAAAATAAAGGGATTGTGTTATCACTTCCTCAATCTCAGCTAAAATAAAATCGATTCAACTCACTCAATTGTTCGTTCATTTTCGCTCTAAGTTGATGGCTAAACAGAAAAAAATTGAACCCCTAACCGGCGAAGAGTTGCTCAAGAAAGTCAAAGAACTAGAAAATTTGAGCAAAGAAGAAAAAGCTAAACAGTGCGGCTACTATACTGTGACTAAAAATGGTATAGAGCGCGTCAACATGATGAAATTCTTGAATGCCTTAATTGATGCTGAAGGTATTCAGTTAGATAGCGCTCCGAGCGCAAATGGTCGTGGGGGACGCAGCGCCAGTTATAGAATTAGTGTGCAGTCTAACGGTAACTTACTAATAGGTTCTGCTTACACAAAACAGATGAATCTAAAGCCAGGAGATGAGTTCATCATCACTTTAGGTAAAAAACACATTCGTCTGAGACAAATAGACTCAGATGAAAGAGAAGAACTCGAAGTTCTAGAAGCAACAGCATAATATAGTCATTTGTCATCTGTCATTTGTCCTTCGTCCTTCGTGCAAAGCTAATGACTAATGACTAGTGACTACATCTATTTTTGTTACCGATGGTAGATAGTGGCAGAGAGCTTTGCGTGTGAGTGCTACATTACAACTTAAAGCAATTTGTTCCCGTTCTAATAATCCCAAAATTTGTTCGGGGTTATCTGACGCTACCACTGGTAACTGATGCAAACCACGAACAGACATGCGATCTAAGGCTTCAGATAAGGGTTCATCTTGCCAAGCATAGAGAATATCAGTGGTACAAATATCAATTAGGGTTTGATTGAACAGATCATCCTGATTTGTAGTTGAGGAATCTGGGTAATTTTGCCAAGCAGAAAGAGTACGGTTGATATCTTTTAAAGAGAGAATACCAACTAATTGTCCTAATTCATTAACTACTAAAGCAGTGCGAGTGCGATCGCGTGTCATTTCTAAAGCTGCTTCGATAACTGACATGGTTGTTAGCAGTTTTTTTGGGCAAGGATGCATAGCTTCTTCGACAAGAATTTGCTGTAAAATTTCTGCTTGTTCGTCTTTTAATTCTGAAAGACCTATTTGTTGAAGATTGGAGTTGGAGTTTGAATTGGGCTTTATCCGCTCCACCAACCAAACACTTAAACCGACTGCTGCCATTAACGGTAAAACAATGCGGTAGTCTCGTGTTAATTCAAACAATAATAAAATTGCCGTTAATGGCGCTCTTACACTAGCAGCAAGTACAGCAGCCATTCCTACCATGGCATAAGCTGGCGGAGCTGCCATAAAATCACTAATTGCAGGCGCTACATTTGCCAAGATTTTTGCATAAGCAGAACCTAGAGAAGCACCTAAAAACATAGCTGGTGCAAAGACACCACCAACAAATCCACTCCCAGCACTGATTGCTGTCATAGCCAGTTTCACTACCAACAGCAAAATTAACAGTTGTAGCGAAAACTCTACATCTTGCAGCATCGCTTCTACTGTTTCATAACCAATACCTAAGATTTGCGGTAAGTATAAAGCCGTAATACCAATAATGAGTCCACCAATAATAGGATGAATAGGTAATGGAATTTTTCCTAAAATAGAAAAACCAGGGACTTTACCTGCAAAGCAAGCTTTTGCTAGGCGAATTAATTGTGTATATGTCAAAGAAACTACACTTGCCCATAAACCCAAGCCAAGATAGAGTGGTAATTCTAATGGACTGCGGACTTGGTAAACAGGTAAGGCAAAGGCTGGTTGTCCTCCCAAACCAATATGAGCAATGAACGCTGCAACTACTGCTGCGAGTAGCACTACACTTACCGCAGAAGTAGCAAATGATGTTGCTCCCAATACTACTTCTAAAGCAAAAAAAACACCTGCGATCGGAGCATTAAACCCAGCAGCTAAACCAGCAGCAGCACCAGCACCCAGTAGTAAACGTTGGCGTTCTTGTGATACTTGCAACACCACCGATACTAGCATCCCAAAATTCGCACCAATTTCTACACTAGGACCTTCCGGACCTAAAGAAGCACCACTTCCCAAAGAAAATGCTGCTGCTAACATTTTGGTTACTGGTCGTAATTGTCTTTTGATCTCTCCCTTTTGGGAAGCAGCAATCAATGATGAAAGTCCAGGCCCAAAATCTTGTGTTCGCCAGCGCATCAAACCAACAATTAATCCACCCAGGATGGGAACACAAGCTAAAGTCCAAGCACCCCAAACACCAATCACACTCATTAAATTTTCCAGCATCAAATGATGGATCAGCTGAATTAAATAATGAAATGTAACCACACCCATACCACTACCACTGCCAATTAGCAAGGCTAAAAATAACACAACTGTTTCTGGGGATGGTTGAAAACGGTTAAGTAAATAGGTTAAACGAAAGGAAGGAGAATGCAAGGTAGGTTGTTCAGTCACCTTCCTGAGTTCTGTCGAAGGTAGAAGAGTCATGGAGTGAGGAGTAAATCTAAGAAAAAATTTAAATTTTTATATCTTACTTTTCATTGTGAGTGATCATTTAACAACCAGACAAGATAGCAAAGACAAAAGAGAAAATAATCCTTTAACCTTTAGCCTATGACTGTAGAAAGTCAATTTGAGCAAACTATCTATATAGTCTTTGTGTAATTTACAAAGCTTTGGTTAAAAAATTTCTATTGTGGAACATTTCTGTGGCGATAATGCTTAAATGAGAGAGAATTATGGTCGGGGAAATCTACACGCGTTTTCAGCAGGAATTCAATATAGCTATTGTTATGAACCAAGTAAGTGGACTAAACGGACGAGGTAGATGAATACACACACTTTTGATAATCATTATTTGACTTGCCCCATTTGCCAAAATTCTACGCCCACAGCAGTTAGCAGTTATGTTGGATTGTTTACCTGTCCGTATTGTCATCAGAAGCTAGTGGTTTGTAAAAGCGGCCACTATGTCCGTGATCCTTTTACGTTAAGACAGATTATGATTTCATCGGCACTACGTCGCCAAAGCCGACCTTTAGCCAGAATTATTCGGGATTTTTTTGTCTTCAAAAATCCTTTGCTTGCTGTGGTTGTAGGAAGCGCTATTGTTTTTGGTATGATTGCAATATATCAGCAAAATCGTAACAGCGATACCTCGTCACCACAAATAGAAAAAACTATCGAGGACGGAAGAAAATCTCAGTAAGTTCAAATCCGCCTGCGATTGATTTATTTAAGTAGACTAATTGTAGCCTGCGTAGGCAGGCTACAATTAGTTCGCCTGCGCGGACTAATTTTGTCTAGCCCCAGACTTCCAGTCTGCGGGGATTTTAAACATTTGGGATGCTCCCTATCCCCTATCCCCTTCTTTTGTAACCAATTTCCAGCCTTCTGCTTGATCAATAACCTTGAGTGAATCAAGCTGGAGTGCATGAACAGCAGAATTATCAAGCAATAAATAAGGTTGTTTGTGATTGTGCCAATGATCTTGCAATTGTTTAAAAGAAGCAGGAATAATATTACGATCGCTATAAAAATTCAATGAAGGACGATGTTCGGGACTGGATGTGTAAATCTTTGTACCTGATGGTGTTCCCTCCCGGATTATAGTCGCAACTGGTTGAACTGGATAACGTTCTGCCAATTCCCAAACCCAGTAATTTGATTTCATAAATAAGAGTAACGAAACATAAGATCCCCAAAACAAAACTTTGAGAAATTGGCGATCGCCTCGTTCTGCCAAAATTGCTGCTAAGGCCATTGTCATCGCTACTGCTGCAAAAATTAGTTGTAACTGTAAATCAGATTTGGCTGTGGGGACGAAAGTGAAATAAATACTACCAGCTGTGGCGACCAAAGCCAGAAATGTTAAAGTTACTACCCAAAATCGTGGATAAGATGATAGCACAGGTGAGTCTTCGACTTCCCCTAGTTTGGCTCCAATTACCAACGCTAGGCTGGGATAAACAGGAAACACATACCAAGGAAGTTTTGTTCCCATCAAAGAAATAGCAACTAAATAAACTCCCATCCACACAAGTACAAGTTTTGCCCAACTGAGGTTATGGTTTTCTTTAGCTAATTGCAAGCTAGATGGTAAAAAAATTAACCACGGCCAAGTATATTTAAGAATTTCCAATACATAGTACCAAGGCGGACCGGAATGGTTTTCAACAGATGACCAAATGCGATTGAGAGATTGATTAAACATACCGACATTGGTAAAAGTGCGGCCATACTCCCACCATTGAGCTAGATACCAAAAAGCCACAGGTACAAGACCTATGAATATTCCCATCCACATATAACCACTAGTCAGTAGTCGTGGTGTATCCCAAAATAGAAATCCGACTGCGACAGCACCTAATAATACGCCTAGCATACCTTTGGTTAAACATATTAAACCAAAAGTGATGCCGACACCCAGGCAATAGCGTAAATCACGGCGCGATCGCAACACACATAAAATCATCAATATAAAAAAACATATGACTGCTCCATCTAACATGGCTAAACGTCCATGTCGCACGACTGGCAGCATTGTCAAGTAAATTAAAGCACTATAAATAGCACAAAAACGTTGACGAAATATTTCTCTACCAACACAATACAGCAATGGTACTGAGATTGCTGTTAAAATTGACCCTGGTAAGCGAGATGTCCACTCATTTATACCACCCAAGGAGTAAGCCAAAGCAATCAGCAAATGCATCAAAGGTGGTTTGTTATGGTATGGTTCGCCTCCCAGAGTTGGGTAAAGCCATCTCATTGAACCAGCAGGGGCCTGCAAAATCTCTTTGGCAACCTGTGCTACAGTTCCTTCATCCCAATCTCGTAGAGATTGTTGCCCCAAATCTATGGTAAAAAGTAACACAGCCGCTACCAGCAGCACTATTATCCATATCCAATCAATCCATTTGTCGAGCGATCGATGCTGTTTTTCTAGACGACCCCAAGTAAAGCTTCCTTCTTGCATATTTTAGGATAATAATTTTGCTTGCTGGTTCGAGTACAAACAGACGTTCGCGAATCTTCATCTGTTGCCGTTTAGCAACAACCAATTGTTTGAAGTTCGTCCTAGTTTTTAAATTAACTCAATTTTTGCTAATTAATCATAATATTTTTTGACAATGTTTCTGACATTACTCTTAAATTTATTTAATGAGGATTTATGAGAAATTTTGATCCGAAAAATACTAACTCTCAATTTTCCTTGAGCTTCTGTGGAGAAAATCAATGAATCTACCTTTTATTTTAGATGTGGCAATAGGTTTAATCTTTATTTATTTAATCTTGAGTTTATTAGCCTCAGAAATACAGGAACTAATTGCTACTGTGTTTCAATGGCGTGCTGAACACTTAAAAAAATCAATTGAAATTTTATTAGCTGGTAATGCGGAAAATGCAGAAGAAGCTCACGTCATCCAACTTGCAAATAGGATTTATGATAATCCCTTAGTTAAAAATATTAATCAAGAGGCAAAAGGATTGTTTGTTACTATACCTCGCAAGATTACTTGGGCAATTGGTTCACTGTATCGCAGGTTGACAAAACCTAGACCAGGAACAGATAAAAGTACAAGTATTTTTGGAGATAAAAAACATACTGGTCCTTCTTATATTCCTGCTGATGTTTTTGCTACAACTCTGGTTGAAACACTACAAATTCCCGCATTAGTACAACGATTAACAGAATCAAGATTGAATAAATTTAAAGAACAAAGATTAGCTGAAATAGAAGAAATAATTATTAGATTACAAGAACAAACAAGCGATGATTATAGATATACAGACTTTTTCAGTAATGTTTACAATGAATTTTCAGGATTGCGCTCAGAATTTGAAAAAACTTGTTGGAACTTTCATCAAAAGAAGGCTAGCTTGAAAACTTGCCTGAATCGCATGGCAGAAAGTTTAGATAGATATATAGACTCTTTCCAAGCAGAAATGCCTGAAGACGAATTATCTAACAAATCTTTACGGAGACTCAAGTTTTTTAAACAAGATAATTTTGAGAATATCGAGCAAGCAATATTGCTGGGAGGATTGCAACCTACTATCAATGAAGTTGTGCAAACAATTGACAAAAATAGCGAAATTTATAAAGAAATTAAAGCAGCTATCCAAGATCAAGATAGCGAAGCATACCAAGGAATTCAACAAGCATATCAAACAATTGAAACTACAGCAATTGAAAAATTGCCACCTACTGTGGTAGAAAATCTTAGTGTTTTAGCAAAACGCGCCCAAGCAAGAGTTAAGACAACAGAAGAAGGAATGAATGCATTGCGTTTAGAAATAGAAAATACCTTTAATAGTTCGATGGAAAGAGCTTCTGGAGTCTACAAACGCAACGCTAAGGGTGCAGCTATTATCATAGGTTTAGCGATCGCCATTACCGCCAATGCAGATGCAATTTATATGGTTAGCAGACTATCAAAAGATTCTGCTCTGCGAGATACGATTACCAATAGTGCGGGAGAATTAGCACTACGAAAAGGTACAGTTGATTTAGAGCAACTTAGACAAGAAGCAGATCAGACCCTAACAAATATTTCTTTACCTATTGGTTGGGATGATGCTAATTTACAACAGCAAATAAAATGGAGGCGTCAATCAAAAAAAACTTTCCCCTATCTCAAAATGTTAGCTTTGATTCCTGGTTGGATACTAAGTGGTATTGCTATTGCAATGGGTGCGCCATTTTGGTTTGATTTGCTAAGTAAAATTGTGAATGTGCGTAATGCAGGTAGCCGTCCTAGTAGTGATACCAGAAAAGTGGCTGATAACGAGGAATAAGGGATAAGTAATATTAAACTTTTTCAGGTTTAAATGTATTACCTCGGTTGAAAGCCGAGGTTTTTTATTCGACAGATGTCAATCACTTGTAAAAGGTTATTTTGTCCGTCATAATACAAATTAAATTTCAGATTTTCAGGATTAGGAAAGTGAAAAAAATCATAGATATTCTTCCTGTGACATATTTAATATTTGTAAGTTTGTGGTTGAGGTTAATTAATATAGGTTACTCCAATTATCAAGGTGATGAAATAAAAGCACTATATAGACCTCAAGCAGATGAAACTATGATTGATTTTTTGCTCAATCAAAGAAAGGGACCAATTCAATTTTTGATTACATATTTGATGAGCTTTTTTAATCCTGAGTATGATAATGAGTTGCTACTCAGGCTTCCTTTTGCTATAGCGGGTATATTGGCTATTTATTTTTTTTATAAATTCATAAAACTAGAATTTGGTTATAAAATAGCTATCTATTCATCTTTATTTATTGCAATTAATGGATTATTTGTTGCTTTGACAAGGATTGTTCAGTATCAATCATTTGTAATCTTGTTTTCTGTCTTGGCTTTATATTTATTCAGTTTATCTACAAAATTTGAAAAATGGAGAGTTTATGGTTTATATTTA
The DNA here is from genome assembly GCF_059505505.1 of Pelatocladus sp. Lineage (NCBI taxonomy): Bacteria > Bacillati > Cyanobacteriota > Cyanophyceae > Nostocales > Hapalosiphonaceae > Pelatocladus > Pelatocladus sp. Next base: position 15,654 of record NZ_JCACKS010000081.1, read on the forward strand.
GGCGTATTTTGCTGGTCAATTTCCATTCTTGCACATTACGATGGCATATTCATTACACCATTTGTAATTTACTTGGTTTACAGATGGTATATTAATGGCGAGTCTTCCCATAAAAATAAGCAAGTCCAGCATTTATTTGTAGCAGGGACAATTTTATTAATATTAATATCTATCTTTTATTTACCCTTCTTTTTATCAGTATCAGAATCAACTAAGGCTTATTGGACAGAAAGAATAAGTAAGCAGTCGGTAAGTTCTGCAAGAACATTTATAACTTATAATCCCTTATTTATTATATATTTATATGCTGCTTTGGGTTTACTAGGTCTATCGAGAATTAGAGAAAATTTTTCAGTTTTACTGTGGTTTTTATTTCCTCTCTTAGCTTTGGAAACTTTAGTTGGTAATCCCGGTACGCATATTTATACTTATATTTTACCTTTTTCTGTTTTAATGGCGTTTGGTCTAGAAGTTTTTCAAAAATTCATCTTTAAGAGATTTCCAGCAAAGTCCCAATATATTAATTATTTGTGCTTGAGTTTGATCTATATATCGTCGTTTTTATTGTCTCATTTATTATTTATCGATAATCAAAAAGAATATCCTTGGGAAAATAAAAGATTCTTGTCTTTGGAACTGAAAAGACAAAGTAGACAAAGTTTATTTGGGTTTCCCTATTACAGACATTGGGAAAATGTGGGAGCATATTTGAAAAACACAGGTAGAAATGGTTACTTTCTTACTAATGAAAAGCAAAGTATTACAAGATTTTATATTCCAGCAAGCTATAAAAATTTAGAATTACATCCGTATGATGCTCAAGCCCCTGGTGACATCTATATAATATATATACAAAATCCGCAAAATGGAAACAAAAAAATATTAGATAAAGACCAAATTTTTTGGGAAAAACGACATAAACCTGTAAAAACTTTTGCTAATTATGGAAGAGTTGTCACGACAATTTATCGCTTATCATTTACGGATTGGGAAAAAATAGTTAATAATGAAAATTCCCCCTGATGCGATTATTGCCGACGCAAAAATCACACGCTACTTGTTAGTACCAAGAGAACAAGACGATAAATCCAAGTTTCTCGCCCAAGCTGGATTTACACAAGAAAACCCTGAACTCTTAGAAGCAGCAATTCGTCAACTTGCAGATTCAACACCAGCAATACAAGATAGAGATAATGAATATGGGGTGTTCTATCGTGTCACTGGTGAATTAATCGGCTTAAATCAGCGCAACTTAGCAGTGATCACAGTTTGGTTGCAAAGGGCTGTTGACGGTGAATTTCAGTTTATCACCCTAATACCTAACAAGGAGTCTGCAAATGAAGTTTGAACTATACCAGCGTGTCGCTTTAAATCGTGACTTAAACGAATATCAATTAAAAAAAGGTGATGTGGCAACTTTAATTGATTTTGTTCCTCATCCTAGCAATGGCGAACAAGGATGTGTTTTAGAAGTATTCAATGCAACTGGTGAATCAATAGCTGTTGTCATCGTTCCCATATCTGATATTAAACCACTGAGAAATAATGAAATTTTAAACGTTCGCTCTTTGGTGGAAAATTATTAACAGTGTTAATAGTCAATAGTTATTCCCCCCATATCTTTTGTCCCCGATCCCCAATCTTTACCACTTCCACTTCGCCAATAACTTGTCCTTGATTTGAGAATCCCTCTACCTCTAGCTGATAACGCTGCGGTGGTGTAGTTGGGGAAATTTTTAGCTTGTGGACATCTCGTATTACTGTACCTGCGGTGATCTGTTCTGGAAATATGTAGCCATCTACTAAGGGTGTAATAGAAAAACTGGCGATCTTATTTTGATTATTTTGGAAATTATTTTGGCGATCGCGCAAATTTATTTGAATTGAAACATCTGCTGGCAGTGGTGCAAGAACTTCCCAGTATAATGTGATTATCAAATCTTCGTTGCTAGATATCTTAGTTTTATTTAAGTCGTAACCTAGTAGGCGGACTTTTTCGCCAAAAGCTAAAGACAAGGGAAACTGGATACGCTTTAAATCTTCAGGTAAAGCTAATGGTCCAGGATAAACCCACGCGTAGTCAATATTTTGTAGCTGTACTGTGTACAAAGGTTGCTGGTTGTTAAAGTAAGCTAACATCTTGGGTTCTGGCAATTGACGCTGCAATTGATTCTTGTAGAATACTAAGCGATGAGCCTGTGTCCAAGGTTGAATACCAGATGGAATACGCTTGTCTATTGGTAAAACTTGACCGTGAAAGTAACTAGAAAAATAGCGACTATACCAACTTGCTACTTTAGTTTCCTTTGCATTGGGCGACTGGTTCAACCATTGAGCAACTTTTTCCAAACCTTCCCCTTGACCAATCATAAATATATTTTGAGCTGCCACAGCACCACCAAATACAGGGTTATAGTAAGTCAGGTAGTAGGGATGGTAGGGGAGAAGGAAAACTAGTTGTAATGCAAAGATAATTAGACAACCCCACTCGTTACTAATTTTCAGTTGCACAGAAAGTTTGTTAATCCAAAGTCTCACCCCAGCAATAATTTCCAACCAACCAATCGCCGCAAGTATTGCTAACATTGGCAAACACAGATTAATATAACGGTCGATTTTGTTATCACTTGCTGATAAGATCAGGATCACGCAGACAGCAATTAAAGCGATCGCTGCGATCGCATTCATATTTTTTAGCCGATGTCGTAGCTTAGGTATCAACAACACTATAGTTATAGCCACCAAACCGACTTGCAATATTGGTGAGAGACGATATATCAGTACTAAAGGATAAAATAAAATTCTTGGGGAATGGGTCAGTTGTCCTAAGAAAAACAAAAATCCCCGATCTGACTCTTGCAAAACACCATTACGTATTCTGTTCAGAACATATCCCGGTGAAACCCAAGTTGCTGGAAAAATCACAATAAATGTAACTAGAATTGTCCCGACCCAAAGTCGAAAACTTCGCAACTGCTGCTTCCAACCTCTTTGAGGAAAAGTTTCTTGCCAAACTCCTAACTCAATCAATCCGATAATAATTACAATCGCAGGTAATAAAAACAAAGCTGTAATTTTCGCCGCCGTTGCTAATCCCAGAAATATTCCTGAAGCTAAAATAAACTTACGTTCCCCATCTTTTCGCAAATAAATTAAAAATGACAGCACAGCCAAAATAGCAAAATCAGCTTGTAGCGCATCAGTAGTGATAAAACGCTGATATGCCAAAAAAAATGGTTCTAATAATAAAAGAATAATTGTACACAGAGCGATCGCGTGTCCTAATAACCTCTTTGTGAGTAAAAATATACACACCATACAAGCAGAAGTCACCACAGCTTGCACTAAACGGGGAAGAATATACAAATTAATCGCAAATCCTTCTAGATTCAGACAAGCAGTAATCTCTGGAGGTAAATCTACACCCAAAAAACCACCGAAAAACTTGTTTAGCCAACAATTCACCAGCATCCCACTACCACTTAGCCACATATTGGGAACCCCTGGATGATGTTTGAGAATTGTATGAGTTAAATCTCCTTCAAACAAACGTTTGATAAACTGGCTACCACGATAGATCCACAACCCCTCATCAGTATTGAGAGAAGCGGTAATTGCTAAAGTACGTGACACCAGAGAGATTAGGAAGATCGCAAACAACAACAGGGAAGATTTCATTCTTGTTGATTAGTGACTGTTGGTAATCAATCTGTAGGGGCGCAAAACCTTGCACCCCTAAAAACCGTTATCATGAGTTTAGACCTAATCTCTAATTTTTAGTTGCTAAAAAATGGTGCGATCGCATCGAGTCAAATTATGTTCCCAATGCAATCAACTCGCATCAGTTCTTTATCGCATCAAACACGAAGAAGATGGGGAATGGATTTTTGTTTGTCCTCAATGTTGGTCTTCAGTGAGTAAAAATAACCCGTTTTATGTTTATGGTGGAACGTGGAAGGCTGATAAAAAGCGGTAGTAATTACCTACAGTTCATATATCTCTAACGGTAAAGCATCTGGGTCTTTGAAAAACGTAAATTTATTTCCTGTAATTTCATCAATTCTAATATCCTCAACCTCAACACCCTTAGCTTTTAACTCACTCACAACTTCCTCAACATTCTCCACCTGAAAAGCTAAATGTCTTAAGCCACAAGCTTCAGGACTACTAACTCTTTGTGGAGGATTTGGAAAAGAAAATAACTCAATTTGGTGATTTTCTGCTACTCGTAAATCTAACTTATAAGAATTTCTCTCTTTTCTAAAAGTCTCATTAATAATCGAAAAACCTAAAACTTCCGTATAAAACTTCTTAGAATATTCATAATCAGAACAAATAATCGCTGCATGATGAAACCCCGTAGTTTTCATGATCTTCTCTTGTCGTCCTCTGCGGTTAAATACTCTTTAAAAAATTGGGTAGGCAAAAAGCCCACCCCAAATAATAAATAATTAATCTTGCAAAACTGTCTTTGAGACAATTCTGGTTTTTTTGCGATCGCTTTGGGATAACTCTTCCCCAGATTGCAATCTTGTAGCAGAAGTTTGTAACACCGTTGCTGCACCCACATCTCCCATTTGCAAAGCAGTTTTGGCAGCAGTTTGCAACATCGTTGCTGCACCAGCGCGATCGCCTTGTTGTAATTTTGCCTCAGCCAGTTGGGTTTGCCGATACTTCGCTAATGCCAGAATATGTTGTTGTACCTCTGGATTAGCCTCACCTTGGTAAGCAGGAAGCACATTCACCTCCACAGATATATTTTCTGAAAGTAACCCAATTTGGTTTTGTGCGGGATCATCATAGCGCACTTGTACATTAGCAATCACATGTTTACCAGCAGCAAATTGTCCCAAATAAATGTTTGCTAAAACTACTCTTTCTGTATCCTTCATCAAGTCTCCCAGACGCACAGCAAAACGTCCATCAGCTTCTTGCTGTACTGGTAATTCAATCGTATCTGGAGAAACTTGGGCTACAGGTTTGAGTTCTGCCAACCGTACTTTTGGCATGAAATAAAATAGCAAATAAGCATTAGTTAATGCTACAGCTTGTACCCGACTAAAAAGACGGGCAAACTCATCTACAGCCTGTTCTGGTTGTTGAATATAAGATAAAGTTCCACCACCATCATCAGCAATTTTTTCCAGAATATCTTGGTTCCAATTATCACCAAATCCCAAAGTATTCAAAGTTAAATTGTAACCAGCAGCTAACTGGGCAAATTTCAAACAACGTTTGTTGTCGCCATGTTCATTTTCACCATCAGTTAATAAAAAGGCTTGAGAAACAGTTTCTTTCTTACCCTTTGCTAGTTCCTCAATACCCAAACGTAATCCTTCATCAATCGCAGTTCCACCATCAGCAGCCAAGCGATTTATTTTCTGTTTAATAGCCTCTTTATCGTTAACGATTTGATTAGGTACTAATACTTTAGCGCGGTGATCAAAAACAACTACACTCAGGCGATCGCCTTCCTTGAGTCTATCAACAATTTGGTTAGCCGCTTTCTTGACAGTTTCAAGTGGTCGCCCACTCATCGAACCACTATGATCAAGAATTAAGCATAAATTTAGTGGTACATTACGATCACTCACTTGTGCGATCGCAGACAAAGAAATTGCCAACTGACGTTGACTGTTCATTTGATTGGCATCCAAATTGCCATCATTTAGCGTAGGCAGCAAACTAACCTTCATAATCTCAGGTTTCCATGCAGGATATACATATTTATAAATAACTTCAGGCGCTAAGATCTCCTCTACGGAAAAGATATTTAGCAAATTGGTCATTGGTCATTGGTTTTGCATGAAAGACAAATGACGAAGCACAAATGACAAATGACAAACTTAGCGAGTAATCCACACCTCTAACAACGCTAGCATCGCGTTAGGATGTATTACAGTTAACGGCATTATTTCAAGCAACAGTTCCTATGGACGTTTCTCCCATCAAGGCTGTGCAAGCCCCCTACTACGGCGATAACTTCTACCGTACACCACCACCAGATTTGCCTTCTTTACTATTAAAAGAGCGAATTGTCTATCTGGGAACTCCCCTATTTGCAGAGGTGACAAAACTCATCATTGCTGAACTGCTGTATTTACAGTCTGATGATCCAGATAAACCAATCAAAATTTACATTAACTCTACAGGTACTTCCGACGGTAGTTCTGGTCAGATGGGACGGCTGTTTGGTTTTGAAACCGAAGCTTTCGCCATTTATGACACAATGAGGTATATTAAACCTCCTATCCACACCATCTGTATCGGTAAAGCGGTAGGTATGGCTGCAATACTTCTAAGTGCTGGGAGTGAGGGTTGTCGTGCTAGTTTGTCTCATTCCAGCATTGTCTTACACCAACCCAGAAGTTTTGCCCAAGGACAAGCAACGGATATTCAGATCCAAGCCAAAGAGGTACTCAACAATAAAACGGCGATGGTAGATATCCTCTCACATACCACAGGACAATCCAAAGAAAAAATCGTGAAGGATATGGATCGTCACTTCTACATGACTCCCCAGCAAGCTGTGGAATACGGTTTGATAGACCGAGTTTTTGAAAAAACCGAAGTCGCTACCACCCCAGCAGCAGCAGGAATTCTCTAGATAGTTGTTTGTCATTTGTCATTTGTTATTTATTTGTCCTTCGTGCAAAGCTAATAAATCATCACCAGTGATCAAATAACCAAATGACCAATGACTAATGACCAATGACCAATTATTCTTGACAAACGGAGTAAAGTATGCCTATTGGCTATCCAAGCGTCCCCTACAGATTACCGGGGGAACAATTCACCCAGTGGATTCACATTTACAGTCGTCTTGCGCGCGATCGCATCATCTTTTTAGGGGAAGAAATTGATGATAAACTCGCCAACGAGATTATCGCCATCATGTTATATCTGGATTCTGAAGATCCAGGCAAAGATATTTATTTGTATATAAATTCTCCTGGTGGTGCGATCGACTCTGGTTTGGCAGTTTATGACACCATGCAACACATCAAATCTGATGTAGTGACAATTTGCGTGGGTTTAGCCGCTTCTATGGGTTCTTTTCTCCTGGCGGGTGGTACAAAAGGCAAACGCCTAGCTTTACCCCACTCCCGGATTATGATTCACCAACCCCTACTTCCTGGTGGTATGCGCGGACAAGCTAGCGACATTGAAATTGAAGCTAGAGAAATTCTGCGTATCCGCCGCCAGATGAACGAAATCTACGCTCAAAATACTAATCAATCGCTAGAGAGAATTGAAAAAGACTCCGAAAGAGACTTTTTCATGTCTGCTGCGGAAGCAAAAGAATATGGCTTGATTGACAAAGTAATTGAGGAACGGCCGAATTAGGGATAGGGGGACAACTAATCAGTTAACAGTTAACTGTTAACTGATTCATGCCCTTTCCCCAAAAATGGCAATTTGGTCTTTATGATTGGGTACTTCAAGCATTAAGCTATATGCTGATAGCTGATATTAATGCTTCTTGTTGATCACGATGGATCTTGGAGATTGCTACCGTTTATTGGGTTTAAGGTCGGGTGCTTCCTTTGCTGACGTTAAAGCGTCTTATCGACGCCTAGCACAGCAATATCATCCCGATATCAATCCAGATGACAACAAAGCCAAAGATAAGTTTATTGCCTTAACTGAGGCATACAGGTTGCTATTACAGGTGGTAGCCCCACAAGAAATAGCCCCACAAACTCAGACAGTAACTGTAACTCATCCAGAACCTACTGTTACACAAACGCCAACAACACTCAAAACTAAACCGACGCCACAACCGCCTCAAATGTCGGAAGTAGAACAGCAATTGAAGTGGCAGACTTATGAACAATTGCAAATATTTTTGAAACAAAGAAGGTTTCCCCAGGCGATCGCACTAGCGGAAGCTTTAGCAGCACGCTTACCACAAGACGCAGAAGTACGTCAATGGCAAGCGATCGCCTATCAAATTTGGGGACGGGTACTGATTAAACAAAACCAGTTACCCAAAGCCAAAATATATCTGAAAAAAGCCTTAAAAACAGATCCCCACAATAAGGCTTTGTGGGATGAGGTGCAGCGTGACTTTCAAAAATTAGAACAGATTTTTTGAAATTAATTCACTACTCCTACAACAAAATTTACTGTGTAGGGTTCCTCTAATGATTGTTGAGTACTAGCTTTGATGGCATTAAGATGGCGACGTAGAGATTTTAATTGAGAAGGATTAGGACGATATGTGAGACTACCTTGTTTTTCAAACAAAGGTGCATTGGCGATCGCCTTATAATCAAAATTTTCTCTCGAAGCAAGAGTCAGCCAGGAAAAGTCAACATTATTGGGGAGTAAACCAGGAGGTAGTTCACCTTCTAAGAAAGCTAATAGGCGTTGCTGACAACTACGGGTGTTAATACCACAGGCCTCGAATAATTGAATCACTTCATTAAAAGATAAAGCTCGATCTGGGATAAGTCGCAGCAATTCTGTAAACAGGAAATAATCAGTGTACTGTTGTCTGGGTACTTCTAATACTTGAGGATGCAACGGTAGCATAGCTAAACCGTATGCTACACGACTACAACTAGGACTACCATTTTCATTTAAATACGAATCCTGAATGATCTTTGCACTGGGGAGTTTTTGTCGTAGCCAACGAGAAACAGCACCTAAATTAGATGTACCACCAGTCAGGATCGCTTGATTGATTGCTTCTGTCGGTATACCTTTTGCTACCAATAACTTGTTGAGTTCACGGTTAAGACGTCGCACAAATGGAACAAATACTTGGCTTTCTAAATCCCGTCTTTGCAAGACCCAACACTGATCCGCTAATTCCAAAGTAAAAGATTCTTGGTGTTGCAAAATTAACTTTAAGGCTACTGCTGCATCCAAAATTGCTTTACCCAACACAGAACTTTCTAAGCGTTGCTGTAAGTTAATGCGATCGCTCGTGTCTGGTTCTCCGGGTCGTGGTAATTTTAATCCTTCTAACCCCAAACTTGCAAAACTCATCTGCTCGATACCAGCAATTGTTGGTTGCCATTGTAAAGGACTGCTGGTAATAGTAGTATTATTGCCTTCTTGGGAAGAATTCCGCAGTTTGCGCCATTTAGTTGGTAGTAGTAACTGGCAAATAATATCTTGCTCAATTCCCTTACCAGCATAAGCAAAATTGTGGAGCATAAAATCGCTGTGATTTAATTCTTCCAGACTTTCTGGTAAATCAACCAGCGCCATTTCCGTTGCGGCTGCACCGATATTAATCACAAGGGTGTTACCCTCAAAGGGATACTCACTGGTTTTGGCAGAATGAGAATGTTGGCTATTGCCAAAATGAATAATTTCACCACTAGCACCATCAAGTTCCGAAAGTAAACTAGCGATCGCTTCTTCGACAAAATATACTTGTTGAGGATGCTGAATAATTTTGCTCAACAGCAAAGCTTCGCGAATATTAAAGCGATATTGTTCTGACCAGTGAGATGGACAGGTGCAGATGACACCAACAAGATTGTTGATGGCGCTGTGGAAAATTTGTTGCTCTAAACCAACTCCCGCCGCAGTTAAACCTAAAGTGGTACTACTACGGTCTGCTCTTAATGTCAATAGTAATTTGGAGAGCGATCGTACAACCCAAACTAGAGGAACTGTCGCAACTTCATTAAATTGCAATATTGGCTCCCATTTTTGCTGTTCATTTTTGTAAGGAAGTGCTATTTGCAAATAAGGTTTGAGTTGTGCTGAAAAAAGATTTGAAGTTGTAGTATTTTGTTCTTGTGCAGATGGTAAATAAACTTCTGCTGGTAAACGGAATGTTCGTGTTTTTAATGCTGCTTCTTGCTGATTTTCTGCTGACCAATAGATAGGATAAACTTCATTTGTAGAGCGATTGAATAAAGTTGCAGAAATTCCTGTTGTACCTAAATCAATTCCCAAATACCAAATGTAGTCTCCGATATTGGCTCTAATTTCTGTATTGTCTCCAATTCCGGAATCTGAAGGCAAAAACAGTTCTAAAGAATCGGCTGTGGCTTCCTTAGTTTCAGTTTCAGCTAATTGCTCATTCTGAGAATTATTCGATACTATAACCTGGGCAGAATCTGGATTTTCTGGCTCAGTCATAGGCGACTTAAATTGAATATTTTTCTGTTCACCAAAATTAGCCAAATCTTCATCTAATTGCAGCAATTGCTTTGCATTCAATGCAATTTCTGGTATAACTAAATTTTGTTTTTCTACTTCTAATAACAAATTTTCTTTGACGGAAGCAGGGATATATTGTTCTGAAGAGTCATTGATGTTATCAACACTTATTTCTTCTGTTTGATTTGGTGTTGATATTGTCTCAATTGTAGATTCTTCAACAGATTCTTCTTGCAAAACTTGCTGCTCAATATCTGTGGAAAATAATAAGTTATTTAAGCTTGTAATTGTCTCAGCAGCAATGGGTTTTTCAACAGGTAAAGAGGAAGTTTCATTACTTTCTTCCGTATATGTGATTTTTTCCCACAATTCTAATAGTTGTCTCCTGATCTTTTTGGTAGTAGCTTTTGTATCTTCTAGCTGAAAATTGCCACTTTCTAAAAGACCTGCATCTGGCTCGTCAAACCAAGGATCAGACGCAGTAACAAGAGATTCTGCTGATTGTAATTCATCTGTTACAGATGTAGAGCCAGAATCTATAATACTCACATTTGATAAGGAAGCAGTATCATCTACAGGTAATTCTTCCGTAGAATCTGCAAATTCAAACATTACTTCTTGTAGAATTAACTCTAATTCTTCTTGATTTGAGATTACTTCTTCATGTACAGATAATTCGTCATGCAGGTCTGTAGCTTCAAAAATGATGTCTTGGGTCAGAACATCTTCTTCTTGTTGATTTGTGAACACTTCTTCGTAGAAAGATAATTCGTCATTCGGTTCTGTAGCTTCAAAAATGATGTCTTGGATCAGAACATCTTCTTCTTGAATAACAGTGACGACTTCATCTTCATTAATAATTAATTCTGTGGAATCTGCAACTTCAAAAAAGACATCTTGAAAAATTAAATCTGTTTCTTCTTGCTCAGTATTTGTATCTGCATCAACAATTAGTTCTGTAGAATCTGTCACCTCAAAAAAGATATCTTGAAGAATTAAATCTGCTTCTTCTTGATTAATAGTTTCTATTTCATCCACATATATTAATGCTGTTAAGTCTGTAGCTATTAATTCTGACTGTTCTTGACTAGTTACTGTCTCTGCTACAGGTAAATTATCTGTTGAATCTATAATTTCCAAATTGGTAGTCTGAGAAGAAAACTCAGGATTAGTTGTGATGAAATTATCATTCCCAAATAAACTAGCGTAAAGTTGATCTACCTCATCACGAATTGAGACAGAGCTATCTTGGTGTAATTCATCAATTATGGAAGTAGTAGCAGTATCTGGAGAGTTTGGCGTATCTTGAGTTTGGGTAATAACTGTATCAGTTTCTAGTGTTTGAGCATCATTTTCTGATTCGTCTATTTTATTGCTGGATTGTAGAGTTTTGGAGTGAGTGGGTCGTATTTCGTTATTAATATCAATAGTAAATGGTTCTTTAGAAGCCGGTTGCAGTTGTGTCTGCTGTGCCAAGTTATTGATTAAATTGCCAAATAATTGTTCTCCTTGCAAACCTTGGCTATACATTCTTGCCAGAGCTTGAGAAAGAGACTCATGGTATGTATGAATATTACGTTGTAAAGCTTCAAAAACTACATTAACAGTTCCATCAAGTGCGAGTAACTTTTGATCTAATTCGCTAGCAAGACGTGTTAATCGTTGCAACTGATCCTGTGGTTCTAACAAAGATGAATTAGCAAAAGCAAGTTGTTCTTTGTTGTCATTACTAGTAGTGGTAGAAGAACCAGCAGCACCAAGCGCTAGTGGAGTCTCTTGTGTTGGTTTGATGACATTTGTGGGAATTTTTGGTTGTAGATCCCCTCCCAGGCGATTAGTCAGCACTTGCAAAAAATCTGCTATTAGCTGTTCTTGGTTTGCTAACTGCTGTGCTAGAGAAAAGTTTTGTAGTCGCCTTTGCTCTAACTCTTTGATTTCCTGGACGAGATTTGCTCGTTCTTGCAAAAGTGTTTGTAACTCTGCTTGCAATGGTGCTAATAGTGAAGATAGTGGATTAGACTCAGAACCTTCCTCTTGGCTGAATTGATTAGGCTGTGGCTCAACGGAATAATTATTTTGATTAATAAATTTTGTTAATAAAGTTGATGACTGCGGTTTTAACTGTTGCTGATATGGAGTGCTGTTTACCTCCGCTTCTGCACAGCTAACCAGAAAGTTACGCATCCTTTCTAATAACTGTCTTGGTTGCTCCTTCTCACTGGCAAGAAACCGGGAAAAGCGCTTGTTGGAAAGTAAACTGTCAATGTCTGCTATTAGTGTTTGAATCTCAGTTGTGCGGGAAGTCACGTTTATTCACCTTAAATAGAACTGTACCTCACCTCTGGTGGTGCGCTAATTATTTTGTTATAACTACTGCCACTATGTTACGCATCCGGTGAGTATTTAGAGATATTAGGTAAGCCGCACTAACTTAATGCTGCACTTAAAATATAATCTTGCACTAACCAACTCTTGCCTTCCATCGCCTGAGCCTGACTTTTGGTTGCTAAAGTTTGGTTAATTTTAAATTAAAGGAGAAAGGGAAAAGAGAAAAGCACTTTCCTAAATTACCTTTCTCTTTCCCCTTTTTTATTTTCAAATTTATAGACACCATAACTGATCAAGTTGGTACTAACTCGCCAGGACGCAACTTCGACCACTTACCTTGTTCTCGTTTAAAACTGAGACATCCTACCACATCCCATTCCATTTCAATCACCTCGCCTCTGGGACGGATGTTAACGTTGATAGATGGTTCATTTGGCTCAAAATCTGGTGTTTCAGTCAAATGGGGTTGTTGATGTTGGGTTTCTACCGCGTGGTAGGTGACACAACGGTCTACATAATGACAATTGACGCAAACGCACATAATACAACCTACTCTAGAGCCTTTATAGTTAATCTAGCTTAAGCTAAAGCGTTATTCATTAGCTTCTGGGTTTATTTTTATTACATGACGAGAAATAGTTCTGAACTTTCAACCTTAGCTCCCGAAAATTGGCCTTTTAGCATAGAATTTTTACCGCCACCAGCTTATATGGTGGGTGGTGCTGTCAGAGATGCTATTTTGGGAAAAACTCGCGAATATTTAGATTTAGATTTTGTTTTACCAACAAATGCTGTGACAGTAGCTCACAAAATCGCCAAGTATTACAAAGCTGGTTTTGTACTACTTGATCCACAAAGACAAATTGCTCGTGTGGTGTTTCCTCATGCTACTGCTGACTTTGCCCAACAAGAAGGAATGAGCCTGGAAGTTGATTTGCATAGGCGAGATTTTACAATTAATGCGATCGCCTATAATCCCCACACCCAAGAAATTATTGATCCTTTACAAGGTTGTGCAGATATTAAAAAGCATTTGTTAAAAATGGTATCACCAAGCAACCTACAAGACGATCCCTTACGGTTACTACGGGCTTATCGTCAAGCTTCCCAACTTAGCTTCACTATAGAATCAGAAACACAAGCAACTATTCGCGCTTTTGCATCCCAAATCACGAGAGTCGCCGCCGAACGAGTCCGGGTAGAATTGAGCTATATGTTGCCAAGTTCTCAGGGTAGTGCTTGGTTAATTAGCGCTGGGGAAGATGGTTTACTTACGCCTTTTTTCAAAAATGCTCAACAGGAAAACTTTCAGAAACTATCGACGGTTGACACAGCAGCAGATCAGCTTACCCATTTCTGGCCACGACTAGGTGAAGAACTACAAAATTTTGTGCGTGATACCGTTAAAACTACCTGGCTAGGTATTGCGAAACTTGCTTGTTTAGTTAACCCAAACTCAGAAATAGCAGAAGTAGAACTGCAAGAATTAACTTACAGTCGCGCCGAAATTAAAGCTGTTACCACGACCCTGAAACTGTTCCCACAGTTACGAAATCCCCTGATGTCTTTGCGAGAACAGTATTTTTTCTTTCAGGAAGTGGGGTCTGTATTTATATCTACAGCAGTCTTATCTGTAGTACACGGTCAGTCAGTAGAAGCGATCGCACCTTTAATGAATCGCTATCTTAACCCTAATGATCTGGTAGCTCATCCCACACCGTTAGTGAGTGGAAAGGACATAATGCTAGCATTAAACATTTCTCCTTCGCCACTGATAGGTAAATTACTCACAGAAATAGCGATCGCCCAAATTGAAAATAAACTTACTACACCTCAACAAGCAATAGAACTAGCAGCAAAGTTAGTTGCAAGTGATGAAAGTTTTTAGTTGTTTGGATTCACGACTAACTATTAATAAACCAAATCAAACTAAGTTTCTACAACTTGAATTTCATCAAGTTGATTAATTACTATATGCGCACCTGCGACATTTTCGGGTTTATTAATCCAAGTTATACCAATGCAAGCAGCAGCTTTAGCATTACGTGCCATTTGCATATCACCCGCCGAATCTCCCACCATCAAAGTAGCACTAGGTTCTACTCCCAATTTTTCACAAGCTTGTAAAAATAACACTGGATCTGGTTTACTTGGCCCTTCATCCACTCCCATTTCTAACTGGATATAATTACTTAATTGATGAGTTTCTACAAATTCTTGGACTTCAGCAGTTGTTGCAGCTGAGAGAATCCCTAGCTTTAATCCTGCTTCTGATAATTTCTTAAGAATTTCTAAACTACCAACAAATAAAGGTGAGGGAGTTTTTCCAAGGTATTTTTCGGCGTCTGTTAATGCTTGGCGTGCGATTTTTAATGACTCAAACCAACCGCGCCCAGTTTCAGCTATATATGCGGCGGCGGCTACTTCTGTTTCTCGACGACTTGCTACTGATACCAGCCCTGCGGGATCGAGAATATCACCATTGACACCAAAGGCCATTAATAATGGTTCCCCAATTCCGGGAATTTGCGCGTCTATAATTCTCGCTCCTTTTTGAGCAAGCGATCGCAAAAATACTTCTGAGTCTTCAAGAGTGCCATTTTTATCAAATAAAATAGCTTGGATATTAGAAAATGTCACATCTCTACACCTAATAGTTATCAAGAGATTCTCCTTATTGTTGTTCTGAATAAGTAACCACTAACCAATACAAAAAAAGAGGGAAAATTTATCCCTCCTTGCCCGTAAAATTTTATCTTTATAAATAGTTGCCAATAACTGCAACGAGAAACAAATTACTCTTCAATAGCTACTGGTATTTCTTCTTCAACTGCTTCAACTGCTTCAACTGCTTCAACTGCTTCAACTGCTTCAACTGCTTCAACTGC
>NZ_JCACKS010000081.1:31097-71884 GCF_059505505.1 Pelatocladus sp.
TGGTGGTATTTCTTCTTCAGCTACAGGAGTTTCGCTGACTTCAACAGGCGCAGCAGCAGCACCTTGCTGTTTAGCTAATAATTGTTCACGATATTTAGCAGCCATTTCTTCTGCTTTATCGTAAACTAAATCGCGGTTCTTAATCATATCACCTGGTTCGGGTTCCAGTTGCTTTGTAGATAAAGATATCCGGCCTCGTTCTGCATCCAAGTCAATGATCATCACTTTCACTTCATCATTGACATTGAAGACACTGTGAGGTGTATCAATATGTTCGTGGGAAATTTCAGAAATGTGCAACAGGCCGCTGACGCCACCAATATCAATAAAGGCACCATAAGGCTTAATACCGCGCACAGTACCGATTACTACCTCACCGACTTCGAGGCGGTTCATCTTACGCTCAACCAAAGCGCGACGATGAGATAGAACCAAGCGGTTGCGTTCTTCGTCTACCTCTAAAAACTTCAGTGGTAGTTCTTCGCCGACTAAATCTTCTTTCGGTTTGCGAGTGCTGATGTGAGAACCAGGAATAAATCCCCTTAATCCTTCGATTCTAACTAAAGCTCCACCCCGGTTAGTAGCAAATACACCAGAACGAACAGTAGCATCTTCTGCTTGCAACTGCCGTACTCGCTCCCAGGCTCGCATATACTCTATACGACGAATAGAAAGAGTTAATTGTCCCTCTTCATTTTCATCGCTAAGTATATAAAATTCCCGTGTTTCGTTTGATTGTAAAACTTCCTCCGGGCTATCTACCCGGTTAATAGACATTTCTTGTATAGGTATGTATGCTGCGGTTTTAGCACCTATGTCAATCAGAGCGCCGCGTGGCTCTATACTGAAAACCGTACCGGGTACAATATCACCAGGGCTAAAATGATAATCGTATTTGTCCAGTAAAGCAGCGAATTCTTCGTGAGTAAACCCAATCTCGGTAATAGCGGTTGTTTTCTGATTGACCATGCTGATTGTTTCCTGGTTGTTCGTCTCCGTAAATGGTTTTGCCACAAGCGCGATGTATGTGCAAGCGTGACACAGGATGTCTACACCTACATCCCTAAATCATGCTAGCGCAGAAAAGCTGACTTAGCGCACATTATTTCACAGATAGTAAATTATATCAAAAATCAAATCTTTTTTATCTAAAAAGTTAATTGTCAATAGCACGCTAGTACAGCTAGCTGACCATGCGCTCTACCATTACGAGAATAAATAGCCGCAGTTACTGAATAAGCAAACTGCGGCTATTTATTTCTAAGGAACAATATCAAAAATTTGGCAACACAAAATTAATCTTCTTTCTTTTCAATGCGAGGAGGTTCGCGGAATGCGATCGCAAAGAAAAGAGTTCCAATTGCCAAAGTCAAAATCAAGATATATGCCACGCTTTCCATATCACAAGCCCCTGCATATCTGGAATTTTGACATTCTCAATGGGCATAATGCCAAATGAGATTCTTGCTTCACTGGGAGTCAATTGACTTTACCCTCTGCAAGCAGCCACCGTGTGTCTCACGGCAGTAACTGTATTATACCAATTTCAGGAATTAGGGATTAGGAAATAACATAGTCCCTAATCCCTAATCTATTAAGCTTTAGACAGCTTCCTTCTTACGAGTGGACAAGTCACCCACTTTCGCAAATACACCAAACTCAACTTGTTCTTCCAAATCTGGGTCAACACCAGCAAACACATCTCGGTAAATTGTCCGAGAACCATGCCAAATGTGACCGAAAAAGAACAACAACGCAAAGCAGGCGTGTCCAAAGGTAAACCAACCTCTAGGACTGGTGCGGAATACACCATCAGAGTTTAAAGTTTCCCTATCGAAGTCAAATACTTCGCCACCTTGAGCTTTACGCGCCCACTTCTTCACTTCTCCAGGGTCTGTAAAGCTTTGACCATTTAAGTCACCACCATAGAAGGCAACTTTGATCCCACTTTGTTCAAAGCTGTTCTGAGATTCTGCTCGACGGAAGGGAATGTCAGCACGGACAATACCATCTTTATCGGTCAGAATTACAGGGAAGGTTTCAAAGAAGTTGGGTAAACGACGTACTTGTAATTCCCTTCCTTCGGCATCCGTGAATACAGGATGACCAACCCAAGATTGGGCTATGCCATCACCTTTGACCATAGGGCCTGTACGGAATAGACCGCCCTTAGCGGGGCTATTGCCGACATAATCGTAGAATGCCAATTTTTCAGGAATTTGTGACCAAGCTTCTGAAGCAGTTTCGCCAGAAGCAATACTTGTCTGTACGCGACGCTGAATTTCTTGCTTAAAGTAGTTTTGATCCCACTGGTAGCGGGTAGGCCCAAACAGTTCAATTGGAGTGGTGGCGCTACCGTACCACATAGTACCAGCAACTACAAAAGCAGCAAAGAATACAGCAGCAATACTGCTAGAAAGTACGGTTTCAATATTACCCATCCGTAGGGCTTTGTAGAGCCTTTCGGGTGGTCTTACAGTTAGGTGGAATAAACCAGCAATAATGCCGACAACGCCTGCGGCGATGTGGTGAGCTACGACACCACCAGGGTTAAATGGGTTAAAGCCATCTGGTCCCCATTCTGGGGCTACTGGTGCTATGTGACCAGTTAAGCCGTAGGCGTCGGAAACCCACATTCCTGGTCCCCAAAGTCCGGTAAGGTGAAAAGCACCAAAGCCGAAGCACAGAAGACCAGATAAGAACAAGTGAATGCCAAACATTTTTGGCAAGTCAAGAGCAGGTTCACCAGTGCGGGGATCTTGAAATAGTTCCAAGTCCCAAAAAACCCAGTGCCAAACAGCAGCTAGGAATAATAGACCAGATAGAACAATATGAGCGGCGGCTACACCTTCAAATGACCAAAAACCGGGGTCGTAGTTGGTTTCGCCAGTAACGTTCCAACCGCCCCAAGAGCCTACAACACCCAAGCGTGCCATAAAGGGCAGCACAAACAGACCTTGACGCCACATGGGGTTGAGAACTGGATCACTGGGATCATAGATAGCCAGTTCGTATAAAGCCATTGAACCAGCCCAGCCGGCCACCAACGCTGTGTGCATCAAGTGTACAGAAATAAGTCGTCCTGGATCATTCAGAACGACTGTGTGTACTCGGTACCAAGGTAGTCCCATCGACTACGCTCCTCCTCGATGAGTTTGTTTACAAAACAATTTTTCTGTGTTTTTTTATTGCCAGAGCTT
Source organism: Pelatocladus sp. (assembly GCF_059505505.1). NCBI lineage: Bacteria > Bacillati > Cyanobacteriota > Cyanophyceae > Nostocales > Hapalosiphonaceae > Pelatocladus > Pelatocladus sp. The sequence continues at coordinate 34,298 of NZ_JCACKS010000081.1, forward strand.
GAATTTTCCACAGCTTGGTCTTAAAAGTCAGACAGCGTGGCTACTTAAGCGACACACAGAACCTTCTGGGTGTTTTACCCCAAGGTCGCGATCGCTAAGTAAAAATGAGAATGTTTAAAAAAGTGTAACTATTGATGGAGCTGTTTGCAAGAGTATTAAGGCACTTAAGCTTAGTTACTAATCGTTAGATACTGGTTATTTGTTGGTTGTTGATTGTTAATTGTGATTTGTAACAAAAAATTAACAACCAACAGACTATAGAGATCAAAATATAAAGGGCAAAAGAGAAAATTCAATCTCTTTACCCTTTGAGCTTTTTTCCTGAAATGATTACTGCACGATAGATGCTATATTTTGTAGCTGACACCTAGCTGAGGCAGTCTCCAAGCGCTCTATAACTTGTTCCGCACTCATTAACCGTCTCAGTATGACTTGACCGATAACTTGAGTAGATCTATCTATTTGTGGTAATATAGCTGGCTTCACTTCTACGGTGATAATGGCATCTTCTACTCGGTAAAGCCACATTACTTCGCCTTGTTCTAATAAACAAATATTCATACGTTGAATATCTGGTTGGCGTCGCCATGCGGTTATTTGCCAAAGTCCTTCAGATGCCCAAACTCTGCCAACTGTCCATCCTTCAGATAAAAAGAAGTACTTCACACTTTTAGTCTCGCTGTTAGATTCTCTAGAATTAATTGCTAGCAATACCGTGAAAACCTCATTTATCTATGTATCAAATGAGATTTGTACATTATAGCTATGGGATCATAAACAGAGTGGGAACTACAAACAGAGACGGAGATTATGAATAGAGGTGAATTGAGTATAGAGCATCGAAAAAAGTTAACTCCCCGTCCCCATTTCCTCTCTACTTCTTAGTATCTTGCTTCCTCCTCAATGTTTTATATCTGGAAAATGCACGCTCAAGCTGTTTACTAAGACCTAACAAACCTCTTCTTCTATCAAATCCGAATTTACGACTAGTTTCTGTTATTTTGTAATCTTAATTAAACTAAACATTTTCGCATGTTAAAAAAATATTAAATTATGTATATTTTTGATAGTTTTAAAAACAAATGAACTGAATTCAAAAGTAGGTTAGCCGGAGTACTTCACGTAATACCAATTTGAAAAAAGAATGCGACAGATGAATTCTGTACCAGACGCGATAAATCGCGTCTCATATTCTGAATGTGTCGCAAACATTTTTTGAATCGGTATAACAAGCGAACCTGATATCAGTCCACTTGAGTGGACTTGAACTGTTAGCCCGGAAATTTATTTCTGGGCGGGATAACAGTCAATAAACTTTCCCAAAAAAAAGCTTGACAATTTCAAAGGTGTTAGGGATAATTAGAAAGTTGCAAATCAAGGGACTGTAGTTCAATTGGTTAGAGCACCGCCCTGTCACGGCGGAAGTTGCGGGTTCGAGCCCCGTCAGTCCCGTAGGAATTAAAGTTTACATACAAGAATAGATGAAGTGTTATCGACTTTATATATAAATGATATGAAGTCTTGAGAAACATAACACTATCTCCAGAATAACCTACAATGATCATGCTTTGCCATAATCAATAATTTGCAAATTTGCTGTGACTGTTAGAGTACGTATTGCCCCTAGTCCAACTGGAAATTTACATATTGGTACAGCAAGAACGGCTGTATTCAACTGGTTGTTTGCCCGTCACCACGACGGCAAGTTTATTTTACGAATTGAAGACACTGATTTAGAGCGATCGCGTCCCGAATATACAGAAAGTATTCTCCAAGGAATGCGCTGGCTGGGATTAAATTGGGATGAAGGGCCTTTCTTCCAAACCCAACGCCTAAATATTTATAAGCAAGCAGTACAAAGTCTCCTAGATCAAGGATTAGCTTATCGCTGCTACACCACCTCTGAGGAACTAGAAGCACTACGAGAAGCCCAAAAAGCTAGAAATGAGGCTCCTCGTTATGATAATCGTCATCGAAATTTGACACCAGAACAAGAAGCCGCATACAAAGCCGAAGGGCGTAGCTTTGTGATTCGTTTCCAAATAGATGATGACCGAGAAATTGTTTGGAATGACTTAGTAAGAGATCAGATGGTTTGGCGCGGTAGTGATTTGGGTGGTGATATGGTCATTGCTCGCGCCGCAGCTGATGGTATTGGTCAACCTCTGTATAACTTTGCAGTTGTAGTAGATGACATAGATATGCAAATTACCCATGTCATCCGGGGAGAAGACCACATTGCCAACACAGCCAAGCAAATTCTACTTTATGAAGCCTTCGCAGCAAAAGTACCAGAGTTTGCCCATACACCCTTGATCCTCAATCAAGAAGGACGCAAGCTTTCTAAACGAGATGGCGTCACCTCTATTTCTGACTTTCAACAAATGGGCTTTACTGCTGAAGCTTTAGTCAACTACATGACATTGTTGGGTTGGTCAGCTCCCGACTCGACAAAAGAAATTTTTACTCTACCAGAAGCAGCCCAACAGTTTAGCTTTGAGCGTGTGAATAAAGCAGGTGCAAAGTTTGACTGGGCAAAGTTAGATTGGATCAACAGTCAGTATATCCACGCCATGCCAGTAGATAAACTGACAGATTTACTCATTCCTTTCTGGAAAGAAGCTGGTTATAAATTGACTGGAGGACGAGAAGAACGTGCTTGGTTAGAACAACTAGTAGTTTTAATTCAACCTAGTTTGACTCGGCTTGTGGATGCTGTCGCCATGAGCAAACTGTTTTTTACCGATGCAGTGGAATTTAGTGAGGAAGCTGCTGTACAACTCAAACAAGAAGGTGTTGCTGCTGCGATTGAGGCGGTGAACACTGCATTACAGAACCAGCAAGAATTCAACGAAGCTAGCGCCCAAGACATTATCAAGCAAGTAGTCAAACAGCAAAATGTTAAGAAAGGTTTGATTATGCGTAGTCTGCGAGCAGCATTAACTGGAGACATGCATGGCCCGGATTTGATTCAATCATGGTTGCTACTACATCAGATTGGTTTAGATCAGCCTCGGTTAATTAAAGCAATAGCAGAATCTCAGTAAACCGACACAATTTGTCATTTGTGACAGCAGATTTCAACAAGCGTGAGGTACGGAAGAACCCCACCCGCGCTACGCGCACCCTAAGCGCAGGCCTACGGTGTACACACAAATCTAGGTTGAGCGCATCTGTACCGCCTCGGAATAAATTCCGAGTACAGATGCGCAAGTCCTCTGAAGAGGACTCAAAAAAAAGTTTGTTCCAGTCCACTTGAGTGGACTTTCGCTATGAGCCTGGAACTTTAGTTCTGGGCGGGATACAGTTTCAACATGAAAAATTTTGACTTGTGTGTACACCGTAGCCCTGCAAGCGGGGAGGGTGGGAAGGGTAGGGGTTTTTTATTTGGTCATTTTTTGACTCCAAGCGTATTGATCTAAAATTCGACAATTACTGGTGCATGGTCGCTGGGTTGGGTTAACTTTCTAGGAGTAATATCAATGGTGCAACTTTTTGCACGCTCGTACAAATTGGGTGTTAAATAATGATGGTCAATTCGCCAACCCAAATTGCGGCGAAATGATGCGGCGCGATAATCCCACCAACTGTAGTGTCCGCCTTCGGATGTGAATTTACGAAAAGCATCGGCAAACCCCAGTGTTAAGATATCCCGCAGTGCTTGGCGTTCGCCTTCAGATGCCATAATGTGATTTTCTGGATTCTCTTTTTCGTGGATATCTTTATTTTCCAAGGCGATATTAAAGTCACCACACATACAAATGTCTGGGTTTGATATTAGCAGAGTTTGCAAATACTCTTGTAGCATTGCCAACCAACGCAGTTTATATTCGTACTTTTCGCTACCAACTGCCGAGCCATTGGGTACGTAAAGATTAATAATTCTAATGTTGTTTAGTACACCTGTAAGTACCCGTTTTTGTTCGTCAAATTCTGGTGATATTTCTGGCAATATTGCTGCAAAACTGGCGCTGACATTTTGTAGAGGTTGCCGGCTGATAATAGCAACACCATTGTAAGATTTTTGACCAGAAAAATAGAGATGATAGCCTAATTCTTCAAATGGCGATCGCGGAAAATTATCATCAATAACTTTAGTTTCTTGGACACACAACACATCAATTGGATTTTGAATTAACCAATCAACAACATGCTGTAAACGAGTGCGAATAGAGTTAACATTCCAAGTAGCAATTTTCATCATTTCAAAGTTAATACTCAATAGTTAGACTTAAGGACGATTGATTAATAATTAGTTGTTGATGCTTGGTTGATTCCCTTCTATTGTTCTTTATTTCTCATTTTTTCTTCTGTTGTCTTAACTTTTCAAAATTGATCTTCTAACAGAATTCAGTATTTTTCCTTACAAAACTTTTTATTATCTATGATCCCCAAGATAGATGCAACCAAAATATTGCTGGTTTTAAATTGATTCAGTATAGTTACCTGATTGCTTGTGCTGATGATCTGCAATACCTACTAGATTGTGGCAAACATCATCAGAATATTAAGAATATATAAAAAGTTTCTTGTTTGAGCTTTTGATTTTCTTTCTTCTGTCTTGCTGCACTAGAGGCAATTGCAAAGTTAGGTTAACCAATATTGCACTATTGGGAGTCATTTAGGTTAATGTTAAAGTCAAATAGTTAGGTAAAAATGCTTTATCTACTTGTATGTAAGTCCTGTGAAATCAATAAGTACTAGCCAGTTATTAACTTAATAAATACCAGCTACTCCTAACACCAAATCTGGAGGATAATTATCCAAGCTGTAAAATCAATAACTGATAACTGATAACTAATAATTATTGATAGAGGACTATATCATCACCTGCTGAACCAAAACAATATATGAAGATCGCTCAAGTAGCCCCTTTATGGGAACGAGTTCCACCTCCAACCTACGGAGGAATTGAACTGGTAGTGAGTCGCTTGACCGATGAACTAGTTCGTCGTGGTCATGAGGTAACACTATTTGCTTCTGGAGATTCGCAAACTTTGGCTAAGTTAAAAGCAGTCTATCCGCGTGCATTGCGTTTAGACCCCAATGTCAAAGAGTATACAGCACACGAGATGTTGGAACTCAGCCAAGTTTATCAACAGGCGGCGGAATTCGATTTGATCCATTCTCATCTGGGGGTTTCGGCTTTACCTTTGGCCAGTTTGGTGTCAACACCTACAGTGCATACTTTGCATGGCAATTTTACACAAGATAATTGCAACGTCTACAGCCATCATCAAAAGCAACCATATATTAGTATTAGCGACGCGCAGAGACAGATAAACTTGAATTACGTTGGTACAGTTTACAACGGAATTAACCCAAGCGATTATCCTTTTGTAGAAAAACCCCAAGAACCACCATATTTGGCATTTGTAGGACGCTTTTCACCAGAAAAAGGGCCACATTATGCGATCGCTATTGCCAAAAAAACAGGTTGGTGCTTGAAAATGGCTGGAAAAGTAGATGTAGTAGATTCAGAATTTTTTGAAAAAGAAATTGCTCCCCAAATTGATGGTAAGCAAATTCAGTTTCTTGGAGAAATAAATCACGCCGAAAAAGCAGCACTTTTTGGTAATGCTGCAATTACTTTATTTCCCATAACTTGGCCAGAACCTTTTGGTTTGGTAATGATTGAATCCATGGCAACTGGTACGCCACTTATTGCGATGAATTTGGGTTCTGTACCTGAAGTTATTAATCACGGTGTCACAGGTTTTGTCTGTCAAAATGTTGACGAAATGGCGGCGATGATTCCTCAAACCTTAGAACTCAATCGTCGTAAGTGCAGAGAATACGTAGAAAACAAATTTAGCGTTATCCAAATGGTGAATGGATACGAGGCGGTTTATGAACAAGTTGTCAAAAACTGTGCAAGCTTAAATGGGCGCATTCATTCTGCAAAAATCATTTTTTAAATAACTTTTTCTGAGCGGATTCTAATCAATAATTTTTTTCAAAGAGGACATTAATATGAGTATGAGAAGCAACATATGTCCGTGTTGTGGAGATTCCCTTTTACGTCATGTCCGTCATGGTGAATTCTACTGGTTTTGTCAGACATGTCGGCAAGAAGTACCACTGTTAAGTACAAGTATCCATCTTCTTTCAAGTACTGAGAAATCAGTGTTGGAAACGCGTATCTAGGTTAAGTAATGGCTTTAGTCCTTATTCTGAGGACTAAAGTTCTCACTACTAATATTGACAAGCTTTTTATTTAAATTTTAATTATCAAGCTGCGATTTATAGAGCGATCGCTCACTTCATCAAATTATCATGTTGAGAAAGTAATCTTTCTACCTTTGCTTCATCTATCCTAGCTGTCAGCCTTCTAGATTCATGTAAATCCCTCATAGTTTTTGCTAAAGAGAAAGTAGAACCAATTGAAAAAGCCATACCCATACCCATAAAACCTTTCACCCAGTTATCCACGGGTAAGTTGGCAATACCAACAGTAGTCATAGAAAGAGAAAGTAGAAAAGCAGCCCATGTTTGAAAAATCCAAGCTGCACTCTCTTTTTGCTGTGGTGTTTGTGTTTGCATATTCCCAATCTCAGACAATACGAATTGATAGTTATTGTATTGATAGATATTGTGATGAGAATATATTCAAAAGACAGTTTGATAACTGGACTCAAATGATGTTAATAGTATAAGGTGAAAGGGCAAAGAGAAAGGACATTATCTTCATCCTTTAACCTTTTTTCTTTACCCTTTAGCCTTCATTTTGTTTGTCACACTTTGGCAACTGTCACAAAAAGCAACAAGATCAATTAATCCTTCTCTGCAAAAGTTTGTACTTTGCCATCAGGACTGTAAACGGCTCTAATGATCACAGACTGTCCATTGCGATTGGGAGAAATAAAACGTTCACCAATTAAAGGCATACCTGTGCGATCAATATATATTCTTGAAGCTTTCCCTAAAGGAAGGATACGTTCAATAGTGCCATCAACACCCACCATCAAACTATACTCTAGTGTTTGGTTCAAGCCAGAAGGTGGCTGCCAGCGCTTTGTTAAAAATTGTTTAGCTTCTGATAATTGAGTCGTTGCGTCCAATACAGCGTTGCTGTTTCCAGTAGCAACTTTGTTAGAATTACGGTCTTGGCGCAATCTCTCGATTAATTTGGAAGTATCTTCTGCCTCAATCGAGGAGGTAGTTGTTGATGATTGACTTTGTTGAGTACTACCACGGCTATTAGGTGCGGTAGCAATAGGTGGTGGAACAGTAGGAAGAGTAGAAGGAAGAGTAGAAGGTAGATTAGAAGGTAGACTAGTTGGTGTAGTGGGTGAATTTAATGAAATTTCCCCATTTTGGGCAACAACTCCATTTTTCTGAGTCACGGCGGTGCTGTTGTTTTGTGAGGGTTTGGGTTGAATCAGAACTTGCCGTTGCGAATTGGTTGATGTTAGGGGTGCGGTGAATACGTTTTTTCCTGGAGAAGGCGGGACGAAGGTGGCTGTAGGAGATGTTGTAGAAGCTGAAGGAGAACCACCTTGAGAAGGTGCATTAGCTATTAAGGGCGCATTTGGAAACCCCTGAGTTTGAGGAGAAGTTTGGTTAGGTGGTAGCGTTCCTGAACCAGGTACAGACAAATTATTAGAACCAAAAGGTAGTGCTGGTAGTTGATCGGTAGGGGTGAGTGCAGGTAGAGGTGTTGCCAAATCCGATGGAGGTGATGGTTCTAAGGCAAGTTTCTCTTTGGTGGTACTAGGTTTTTGCTTAGTCTGAATTGCATATTGGTAAGTAAAGGGTACTAAACCAATGGCTAACACCAGTACTGCTACCGCAGGAACCCAACCAGGAATAGCAAAACGCGATCTGTTTTGATAGAGACTGGGTAGGGCGAGCAAATCATCAGAGTATTGATCTAAGGCAGTTGCCAAATCAAATAACTGTAGCAAATTAAGTTGAACAACAGGCTGAGATGCTTGGTATCCTAAAGAACCGAGAAACAAATTATGAGTTAAACGGCTATTTGGTTTGATGTGTATTTCGGTTTCTGGTAGCTGATTATTAAAAGAATTTAATGTTTGAGTAGAAACAGAAGGTTGTAATTGTTCTTGTGATTCTAATTGATCTGGATCTGATGTTTTAGTTGAGTTCTCTAAATCTGAAAAGTTTGCCCAAAAAGTTTCAGGAGAGATTTGCAGGAATTCCTGCACATAGTTTGTTACTGCTGCACACAAAGCTTCTAGTTGGTCGCGATCGCCCCGAATAACGATCTTCTGTTCTTCGCTTAGTCGTGGATCGTCAATGCTTAACTCAAAGCGTAGATCCTTCAGAACAGATTTTCCCACCCAACGAGATAGAGATGAGCTTTGTGCCAAAACTTCTAGTGTGCAAGTGGGTGGTGTGTACCGACGGATGACAGAATTTGTTAGAGGCATGGCAGGAACTGCAAGCAGGATATTTTCAAAATTTAGTTGAACGGTCTATTAGTGCTAGCCAGAGGCGGCGATGTCCACCGGGTCCGCTATAAAAAAGTAAATCTATCAGCAGTTTTAAAGCCAGGTGGGTAAGTTCATCCGTGGAGATTGTCGAGTCTTCCTCCATCCGTTCTTGATAAGTGTTGCAGAAAGCATCAATATAATCTCCTAACAAAGCAGCTTGATGAGGTTCGCGGTTGTTTTCCGCCATCTGTTCTAACAAGCCAACAGCACGCCGAATTAGTTCTTGATGCTGCTTGGCAAGATAACAAATAATGAGAACAAGCGCTCGCGCTTCTTCAACATCGAGCTTTTTTCGCCCTCCTTGACCTTTGCGTAGCGGGTTTGACTGGCGTAGTCGCCATAGCGCTACACGGTCTGGCACTCTTGACTCTAAATTCAGATTAATAGCCGCTGAAAGCATGGCCTCGGAGCCAATGCCAGTCAATGTTTCTAATGCCAACAGCACCAAATCTAATTGGGTTTTAATGTTTTCCCATTGAGTTGTATTCGGGGCTGGAAGCTTAATTAAATCCTCCCACTGGGGGGTAGGAGTGGGTAAATTGGCGGCAGAGTGCATAACTTTTAGCATAGATGATCGGGCTGGTAGGGGCTGTTGCTGTTACCCATTTTGAAACCAGACTTTTACGAAAGAAGATTAGTTTCCTAAAGCTATGAACAGAAATTAGCCTACAGCAAGCTGCTGGGCGTTTTTCATCACTGAGATGGTTGGGTAAACAGCTGCGGTCTTTGTCTTACTCTATGACGAAAACCGATTTTATAAAAACTACAAGCACTATTTATTACGTCTTGTCTGCTAATTGCACCAACCTTGGATTTAACTATACTTTTTGCTTAAAATGATGCTTTCTACAAAATAAAGAAATCTTCCTTTAGATAGATATTTAGTCTTGGTTAATGGTTAATTGTTTATCCGGCTACTTCACTTACAACCAAAGAATACATAATCACCCATATTTCAACAAGCTGTTTCTCAGAAAAATTATTGTTTTGTTTACAAAACAATAAGAATTTTTGATGGTTATTGGAAATTGTTTGGTTAAAAAATTAGCATACTTTTGTTTTTGCTGTTACCTGTTTAATTTTTCATCAAACTTTACAGCAATATGTCATGGGGTATAGATAACAGACGTTGCTATTTTCGTTTCCCATCAGAAAATCTCGCTTCTGTCTAGGTAAAATTCCTGTCAAAGTAGTGATCCTAATTATATGTGTAATCGTAAATAGCGTGTAAAATAACCAAATTTACAATAATTTTGCCAATTGAATAAGAATCTCATGTCTAAAAGAAGACTTCTGGGCTTTAAGTATAACAGAAGCCAATTTTTGAGGTTTTTCTACCTCAACATACCTTTAGCGATAATCATAGTGTTGGTTTGGATGAAAGTTGCAATGGCGCAAGCTCCCAGCACACAACAAGAATTAAGCTCTCTGTGGTTATTAATTGCAGGTGCTTTAGTCTTTTTTATGAATGCTGGGTTTGCTCTTTTAGAAACTGGCTTCTGTAGACACAACAACGCCACTAATGTCTTAGCAAAAAACCTTGTTGTTTTTTGTTCAGCTACATTAGCTTATTGGCTCTTTGGTTTTGGATTGATGTATGGGGATGGATATTATGAATGTCCTGGAGAAGCTAATCCAAACTTATTTAGTTTTTTTGGTCGCATAGATTTTCCCTTTGAACTACAATTTCCCCAAACTTCTAATGATTTGGCTTTTCCTGAAGGATTTAGCTGTTTACAAACTGATTGGCCAAATCACTCCTTTGCAGCTTTATTTTTCTTTCAGTTAGTTTTTGCTGGAACTGCTGCCACAATTGTCTCTGGAGCAGTTGCTGAACGTGTTAAATTTTGGGCATTTTTTCTGTTCAGCTTTTTCTTGGTTGGACTTTTGTATCCTTTCACTGGTCATTGGATTTGGGGACATTATGGCTGGTTGAAAGAAGTTTTCAAGTTTAGAGATTTTGCTGGTTCAACGGTTGTTCACAGCGTGGGTGGAACAGCTGCTTTGGTGGGAGCTTGGTTACTTAAACCACGCTGGGGTCGTTTCAACTACGATCCGCGCCAAGATATTGAACTCAATCAAAATTCTCAAGAAAAAGCTCCACCAAATATTTCCCAAGAAGCTTTTACTCGCCCTAGTAACCTTGGTTATGCAACTCTGGCTTGTCTAATTTTGTGGATGGGATGGCTAGGTTTTAATGGTGGTTCAACAACCAATTTAGAATATGTACCTCACATTGTCGCCACAACTACAATTGCAGGTGCAACAGGTGGAACTATGGCGATTATCTGTAGTCCAGCTATTATTGGAAAACCAAGTCTGTCTTCCATCATCAATGGTATTCTAGGAGGTTTAGTAGGAGTTACAGCCTCTTCTGCTTATGTAGATATGACAAGAGGAGCTTTCATCGGTTTTATTAGTGGATTTGTTGTTGTTATAGGAGGAAAATTTTTAGAAAAACTGAAAATTGATGATCCAGCAGGTGCAATTCCTGTTCATCTTTTTTGTGGCGCTTGGGGAACTATTGCTGTTGGTCTTTTTAGTCAACCAGAATCTCTTGTATATAATACCCACCCTTTCTTTCACAATAATCCTTTTGTCCAGACAGGCTATCAATTACTCGGTTGGTTAATTGTTTGCAGCGTAACATTGATTTTAAGTTTAGCGATTTGGATAGCTATTGGTTTATTTTTATATGGTTGGGAAAATGCAGCTACACGCAACCAACCAGTCATAATTCGAGGAAATTGGTGGATAAAAATAATTACGTTAGCAAGAAAAGGAATTAGAGTATCAGCAAGGGAAGAAAAAGTAGGTAGCGATGGTTTTTTCTACAAACTGTAGAAGAGATTATATTGGGAAACAAGGGGGCAAGAAAGGGAGTATGCCCATTTTTTCAATATACCGCTAATACCAATTCTCTGTAAAGCTGCACATTATTTTAACCCCTCCCAACCTCCCACACCCCTTGGCAAGGGGGGATGAAAGGGGGGTTCTTTCTATGCATCTTCATATGGAATTTGATAATTTTAGGACTTAGGCAAGTGTCACAAAAAATGAAATTTTTTGCTTGTAGTAAGGGCTGAAGCCCTTATTTTGAGGACTAAAGTCCTCACTACGAACTTAAAATAATATGCCAGTTGCGTAAGTCCTAAATTTATTTTTTTGATTTCTCTTAATATTGAGCAGCAGGACAAGAAGATTTTACTTGATTGATTTTGTTTTGAATTCTACCTCCTCTTGTTGATTCCCAACGTTGAAATATACTTTTTAAATCATCCATATATTCATACTCATCGGTAATCTTACATAAAATATCTACTGCTTCTTCTAATTGATTAGCATCGATTTTGGTTTGTGCTTCTTGGCGTAAGACTTGATTCAATTTATTCTCTAGATCAGATGGAGTAATTCCTGCTTTTTCTAAGTTTTTCCTAAAGTCTTCACATTGTTCATTTAAACTAATACCTTGTTCTTGTCTCCACAATAAACCTTTTTTGATGATATTTAGTCTGTTTTGAGGTTTTTTCAAAGCTTCATCAAGTTCATAGGAAAATTTTTGACATGCATTTATAGTTCTAGCCGAGTTGGATAATGGTGAAGATTGGGAAGATTTCAAAATCAAAAACAATAATAAACTAATAAAGCTAATACCAAGTATGATAATAAACAAATATGCAAACACTCGTGCTACTTCTGAAGGTCTTCGATCATTATCTTGTATTGCATTATTTTGTGACGGTAATTCATCACCTCTATGAGGATTTGACAATTCCTGTTGATTTGTATGCAAATTTTTGTCAATCCAATTTTGATTAAATATTTGCTTATAAATGCGGTTAGCTACTCTCAGTTTTCCTGCTTCTATTGTTACCATCCCAGAGGCTAATAATTTCTGTTGTAGTGAATTATCATTAATAGAAACGTATTCTTCATGTAGAATTTTCTGATATAATTCCAATAAAATTCTAGGTTGTTTACTATTGAAAATTTCATTTTGAATCTGTCTGAAATGCGCTGATGCTTCTTGAAATTCCCAATCTTTAATTAATCGGTTATAAATGAGGTTGCTAATTATTTCGCTTTCTTTTCCATTAGAAATAAAAAATTCCGATGATTCGATAAGAAATTCAAAAATAATTTTAGTTAGATATTTCTGAAAATAAGTCCAAGCTAAAACTTCTTCAATCACAACATTTGGTCTATCCGCTTTTTCATCGAGTTCTGAAATAATACTTTTAATATAGTTATAAACATCTTCTTTATCTTGCTCATTTACCATAATTAATCCTTAAAAATTTGCTATAATACTCCAAGTAATAAAATCTCGTTCTTGTTCTGTTAATAATTGTTTATTTAAATCTGCCCAAATTTTAGTTTTTTCCAGTTCTTCTCCCACAAGCAATTGTGATTTTTCTTTGTGCCGAGAATCTAGCCAATCAATAAATTTTTGTGTATGATAGGGCCGTGAGATATTTGTTATGGATTGATCAACCCAGATAAGATTAAAAATCGCCTCATATGTCAAATTTGCAACTCTTAAACTACCATTAATTTTGCTTACTAGCTTGATTTTTAGCAGTTCTTCATCTTCTAGATGAATATCTTCTAGTACTACTTCGTTCTTTAGAATTTGCCGATACCGGATTAGTAGCCGAAATGGTTCGCAATTGGGGTTTTTAAGTAGGCGATCGCGTGTTTCTCTAATCGGTTGCGTATCTACTTGAGTTTCCCATTGACTAATCCACTGGTTTTGCACGAGTTGCTGGATGTATTCTGCTTCATGATTGAGGGGGATAGGACTTTGATCTTCACATATGAGCTGACAAAGTGTTTCCACAAGAACAGGATGAGGTTTTGTCCATAAAAGTATGACTTCGATGAGATGACTATAAAGACAGCTAGTTTTTTTCTCTAATTCTGGTATCCATTCTCTGAAAACTTCAGCAATATCTGAGTGATCGTTGACTGCAAGCATCTTTAATTTGCCTATGTAAACTAATAACAGCTGATTGTGGAATTCTGCAATAGAGTGATTTTTTACGTGGATTGGCCATTTATCTAAAATCTGCGATCGCACTAAGTTATCAACCCAGACTACTTCACTCCCCACAGATGGAAGCTGATTAAACTTAGCTAGATCAAAAATTAAGTCATTTAGCTTTTTTTGTCCTCTAGTCCATACAAAAACTGCTTTCACGACAGATTCATAATTATCAATACTGCATAGTCGTACTTTTGTGGTAGCGTCAAATAATTGACTTTTTAACAAAAAATCATGCTCTTGTTTATTTAAGTTTTTATATTTTGCCCATTTCCAAACTTTTTCTAATTCCTGTCCATATAAAAGTTGAGATTGATCTTGTTCTTGAGAAACTAACCAATTTGAAAATTTTTCTCTATAAAGTAGAGATACGTCTGCTAAATTCTTGATAACGAAATCTTCGTCAAAAATATATTGATAAATTCGATTTCCTATTCTCAAATTTTCTTGAGTTTTCACTATTAATCCCGCCATTGTTAATTCTATTAGTTCAGAAATCTGGTCTAAGTTATTGGTTTCTAAATCTTCCTGTTGTAAAACTTTTTGATACAAAGATAGCCGTCGAAATTTAGTTGAATTATTTTGAAGTAAATAAATTAGAATATTGTCTAAATGTCTACATGTATCTTTTGTTTTCCAATCTTCTATTACACGTGTTTTCACTAAATACTTAACTTTATCTACTTCTTCGCCTCTTTGAATATAGGATTTAGATTTAACAACCAGATCGCAAATTCTTTGGGTAAGATAGGGTTGACCATTAGTCCAATTTAAAATTTCTTTCAGAACATTTTTTGTGCGTTTAGCTTTTTTAGCTAACCATAAACCATAGGCTAAAGGTTTCGTCTCCGAAAGCTGAAAAGCAGTTAAATCAATTGTCCTAGCAATTATATTTAAGTTAGTCTTGAGTAGAGATAATTGTGCTACTCCAAATAAAGCAAAATTAAGATAGTTGTAAGCTGAATTTTCTGCACGACCTTGATAACAATATTGAATAAAAGCAAAAAAATCATCAACTATAAAATTTAATCTAAAAATAGCATCGATTTCATCAAACAAAATCACTATTCTAGTGTGATTTACATCAACTAATAAAAATTTTTCCACAAAAGCCAGTAGCTTAGTCAAAGGTGAAGTGTGTTGTTGTTTCCACCACTTTACACTGTTAAGCTTTTCCGAAAAATAGAAATTTTTTACTAAATCGTCAAATAATGCTTGATACCAATCATCAGGATGACTACAATCTTGACTCAGACTTTTTAGACTAATAGCAGCGCAAGCAAATCCCTCTTGTTCTAGCTTCTTTTTTGTGCGAATCATTAAGCTAGATTTACCCATCTCAATAGCATTCAACACATAACAATATTCTCCTAGTTTCAATCTATCTAAGAGTTCTTTATCTGCTGTTCGCTCAACATAGCTAGGTGCATCAACCTTCAGACAACCTCCCCATTGATAATAGTTGTTTAGATCTATTTTCATTCTGCTACCTACAGGCGATCGCGCAAATAATTTGATACCAAATTCAACATTAGTGCCAAAAATATATTATCAGTATTCATTATTGCTGCAAATCTATTAATTTTAAGTTTGAAGAAAAAAGAGTATATTTATGACACTCAAATATCAAGCCGCTAATAAATAATGTAAAGATACGCTTAATAATTAACTTAATATCCTTAGTATTCTTCCTTGCAAACAAAACAAAATTAAGCCTTGTTATATAGAAAAATCGTATATTTTATAACTTTTTTGATAGTTTTTCTCTTAGGTTATTCAGTAGTATTATTAATATCTAGATACTTAGACTTTACATATAAGAAATAAATTGTGTTGAAGCGATCGCATTTTCGGAGATTTAAATATATAAAACTACACAAAATTTTGTGTTTTGCTTCAATAAGTTAGATTTTTTGAAGTTCATTAGACATCTGGTGAAAAAGAATGTAGAGACGCGTAGCAAGATCCCCCAGGGTAATTTCGCGTCTCTACAAGGATTTCAGGTAACGCATAATTAATTTCTGGAGATGTCTATTTAACATCAACCTTATTTTTCAACTTAGAACCCCATCGATTCTCTCGCACACAACGAGAGAATCAAAAATCAACAACTCATACATAACACATGGATCACGCCTTTGCTGCTAAATTAATCCCCAATCCCCTACTACTTCAGATTCCAAGCAGCAAAAGCCAAAGCACACCAACCAGCGATAAAAGCTGCTCCTCCTAGCGGTGTGATTGCTCCTAAATACTTAACACCTGTTAAACTCAGGGCATATAAACTGCCGGAAAAAATTGCAATGCCAATAACAAACAACCACCCACTTGCTATTAAACTAGGTGGAGGAGATTTGATATTAAGTAATAATATTGCTACAGCTAATAATGCCAAAGCATGATACATTTGGTAGCGAGCGCCTGTTTCAAAAATTAAAAGCGATCGCTCACTAAGTCTTTCTCGTAGAGCATGAGAAGCAAAAGCCCCCGCAGCTACAGATAAACCACCTAAAATAGCTGCCAAACTTAAAAATATTTGCGTCATGTAGTTTCCCAATCAATTCTCTAAAGGTCAAAATGATAGGAAATTCCCCCCTCTTCACTAATTTTATAATTAGCATTAAAAACTTTGGCTTGTTCATCAAGATATTGTCTTGCGACTGGTGCAGGTAGCTGAGATTGCATCGCAAATTTTAAAAGAGTTATCTGTCCATTATTTTGTTGTAACATCTGATAAAAAGTTGATTGCAAATGTTCACTAACCTGTTGTTCCAAAGCTTTTTTATCTCGCCGACTTTGACGAAATAATCCTATTGCTAACCATCCACCTAAAGCAAGCGTAGGAACACCAAATATTAAACCTTGTTTCGCAGTCACATCAAGTGCAGCCAAAGCTTCTCTATTCCTAATATCTATTGCTTGATCATCAGAAGCTGGAGATATAGGTTTGAGCATATTATATTTATCTATTGCTGCTGATACTGATAAAGTTAAAAACATAAATCCCAGAGTTAGCAACCAGCCCGCAGCCAATTTTTCACCAGTTTTCATAATTACTCCTAAGCAAAATAACAGCAATTTTTAAGTAGTCGTACAAAATAAATTATCTAGTTAGAAATATTTCACCACTAAGACACTAAAACACCAAGAAAAATACATTACACTTTGAAAGAGCTAGTC
Source organism: Pelatocladus sp. (assembly GCF_059505505.1). NCBI lineage: Bacteria > Bacillati > Cyanobacteriota > Cyanophyceae > Nostocales > Hapalosiphonaceae > Pelatocladus > Pelatocladus sp. The sequence goes on from NZ_JCACKS010000081.1 coordinate 50,978, forward strand.
CTAAAGATAATAGGAAAATTGTACTGCCATTTTCTTCGAGCAGATGATAAAAGGTAGATTGGAGGCGATCGCTTAATAACTTTTGGTGTTGTTTACGCAAACTCCATACCAGTCATTTCCCATATGCTACAGCTGGTAAGCTAAAAACTAAACTGCCAATAATCACGCGACAAGATATGACTACATCTTGTCGCGATCTTAGCGTTACTTACGATTAGCTTCCAGTAGGCGGGAGAAATAAAAACGAGTACGTGTCATTGACTCTCGTTGCACAACAAAGCCGTTTTTCTCAAGGATCTTTAGAACGTCAGCTTCGCGGTGTAAATAAGCACGAGTCGCTTTACTTGGCCCCGGAAAGAAACTCCCAATTTTCTTGAGGATAGTCAAAGCACAGGTTTTGGGAGCAAAACTGAGAATTACTCGCGACTGTGCTAAAGAACAAAGATGAGAAATCATTGCATCTGCTTTTTCTTGGGGATAGTGGATCAGAACATCCAAGCAAATCACCGTATGGTAGTTACCACTGAGAGTTTCTAGATCTTGAACTGCAAAAGTCAGATTTTCTGGATTTGCTAAGGTTTGAGAAGCTCTTTGTTTGCCTTCTTCTACCATTTTCTCAGAAATGTCACTGGCATATATTTTTGCGCCTGCTTCTGCTAAAGGAATGCTGAGACTACCCACACCGCACCCAGCATCACAGATAGATAATCCTGCTAAATTATCATCTGCTTTTAGCCAGCCGATTACCTTATCTACGGTTTGCTGATGTCCATTGCGGATATCTAGCTGGACTTTGTTGACTTCGCCATCGCCATATATACGTCTCCAGCGATCAAAGCCTGTGGAATTGAAATATTCTTTAACAATGGTTTTATCGTCGGCTGCGTTCATGAAATTCAGTTATCGAAGAGTACCCAATCGTTAAAAGTAACATCTATCAGTTATCAGTTATTCAGTTATCTGTTATCATTTGACGAACTAATTGCTGAGTAATCTTTTCCAAGTTAGTTTTTTAGTTGCTTGATCAAATTGCCAGCGCAATAATTGGGTAGCAGAAGCACCAATTATACTTGCTGATAGACCGATCGCTTTTCTGGGTGCATCCGTAGCAAGGGCGATCGCCACTTCCATATCACATATTCCCCACTTCACCAAGTTTTGCACTCCGAGCAGCAAAGGTAAAGTTGTCCCTGATAAAGTCCCATCTGGTAGTCGTGCTGTACCGTCTTTCACTTCTATTTGTCGAGTATCCCAAGGATAAATCCCATCGGGTAAGCCCAAAGGTGACAAAGCATCGCTGACTAGAAAAAGTCCTTGATCATAATGACTAGCACGCAGTAATATATCGAGCATTGTAGGTGTAACATGTTGTCCATCAGCAATAAAACCACACATCACTTCAGGATGAGTAATTGCTGCACCTAATAATCCTGGTTCACGATGGTGTAATGGTGGCATAGCATTAAAAGCATGAGTCACCATCGTTGCACCCAATTTAAAAGCTTGTTGTGCTTTTGTTGCTGTCGCTTGTGAATGTCCTAAACTGACAGTGATGCCATTTGAACATAAATAAGGAATTACTTCACCCGTTGTATCTAACTCTGGCGCCAGAGTAATAACTTTGACAATATCAGCATAATCTCCTAACACCCGTTTGACTTCATCGATTGTCAAAGACAACAAGTACTCAGCTGGGTGTGCGCCGCGCTTGTTAAAATTTAAAAATGGCCCCTCTAGATGGACTCCGAAAATTGGAGATACGGGGAAAGTTGCCATAAACTCAGCAATAACCGCTAGCGATCGCTGAATATTTTCTACTGAAGTAGTCACCAAAGTTGGCAAAAAAGCATCTACTCCTGCATTCCACAAAAATTCGCATATTTTTGGCAATAAATCAGAATTTTCTGTTTTTAACTCCGGAAATGCTAAACCTAACGCCCCGTTAATTTGTAAATCAACACCACCGAGCGAAACCCAATCACCTGCAATATCCAACACTTGCAAATCGGGTGGTGGAAGTCTTTTAAAGACTATACCCATTGGCAAGATTTGTACAATTACGCCTTGGTAATTTACAACAATCATCTGCAAATCTTTGTAACCAGGCACTCGTGCGTTAATAATATCTATAGGACGGGGATCGGGAATCGGAGATTGAGGATTGGGCATCGGAATTTACAATTATTTCTGAGTTAGATTTTAGGGTGAATCACAAATTACGTAGATCAATGAGATGATAATCTCTACCAAAGAAAGCAGAGACTAAAGGCTAAAGGTTAGAGAAGATAAAAGTCAAAACAAAAATCCCCAATCCCCAATCCCATGACTCAATCTCTTGTCGGTATTATTATGGGCAGTGATTCCGATTTGCCTACCATGCAAGGTGCGATCGCTGTTTGTGAAGATTTTGGTGTTGCGGTTGAAGTTGCGATCGTCAGCGCTCATCGTACCCCAGAACGAATGGTGGAATATGCCCAGTCTGCTCATGAACGGGGTATTAAGGTAATTATTGCTGGTGCAGGTGGTGCGGCTCATCTCCCTGGTATGGTTGCATCTTTAACTGTGCTACCTGTGATTGGTGTTCCTGTACCTAGCCGTCATTTACAAGGAGTCGATTCTTTGTATTCTATTGTACAAATGCCTGCGGGAATTCCTGTCGCGACAGTAGCAATTGGTAATGCTACAAATGCTGGACTTTTAGCAGTACAAATTCTTGCTACTCAACAGCCGAAATTGCAAGAAAAAATCCAAAAATATCGTCAAAATTTGTCCGATTCGGTAATGACAAAGCAAGCTAAACTTGAGCAAATTGGATATCAGCAGTATTTAAAACAGATGTAATTATTTTTTATACTAAGTTTGAATTGATACGTTGCGTCAAAAAATAAAATCGGAAGCTCTTATCTTGCATCAGCTTTTCATCCCGCCAATCAATAAATTTATTGGCTAATAGCTAAAGTCAGATAAATCTGACTAAGAAAGTCTTTGAGCCTCAGAATTGATTCTGAGGCGGGATACGGGGTTGGTGCAAGATATCAGTTAAGAAAAATATTCATTTTCATAAACAGGTTAAAATTTTTTTATATTTCTTCAAGCTTTTGGTCTAGCTTAAGATCAAGATTGATACAGCTAAATAATCCAAGCTCTAAGACGGAAATTGACATATGTAGCGGTGGAGCAATCAAAATAAATTGTATTTAATGTTACAGATTTTTAGAAACTTAAGTTTAAAAATACACTATCTAACGAAATAATTGATTTCGTAATATCCACACAAATGTTTTATAGCTTTGATTTTATGCCATCTGTAAATATACTGTGTAGCTATAGTTCATAGCATTTTTTTTACAAGTTATAAGTGTAAGTTCTGTTAAAAAAATGACAAAAATGACAGGTATCAGAATCAGTCTCTTGATTTTATTTGGGTTAATTGTTGAGGCAAATATTTAAACTTCTTTAAAGTTTGGTGAGCTAAAGTTTACGGTAGATTGAGTAAATTTAACAAAAATATTGTTCATTGTTACTGTCATTTTAAATGAAATTTTTTGACAAAATTATGCTTATATAAACAAATTCTATTTTCTTTGAACACAAAAAATAAAGAGTCAGTGAAGGATACTTGACTATTGATGAAACTACATAATAATACTTTCTTAAGAATGTTCGTAGTATGACCAAAGTTTAGTTGCTACCTCTTGAATATAAATTCGGTTATTTGATTCTCATATTTATCAAAGACAGCTGGTAAAGCATTGAGAATCTGCAAGTTTTAAGAGAAACTTGTGTAATAACCAAAATATAAAAAAGCACTTGTTTAGCTTTGGGAGAGCGCTCTTTCTGCTTAACGTATTTTTCTCAGTTAACGACGGTTTAGAGCATGATGTTGAAGAACAAAAAAAAATCGACAGCAAAACATAGGCGACAGTCAACAAACTGGAACGTCAACAAAGCACAATCAAACTCAATTTTCAGTCAATTTTTATGGGTAATCAAGCGCTTGTCTCCCAGTTGGCAAGCTTGTATTCCCTTAGCTTGTTTAATTGTATTGGGTTGGGGTTATGTAGCAGTTGCCCAAGAAACACCTGCTGCTGCTGGCCCTACCACAGCCGAATTAAAGGTTGCAATTGACACTTTATGGGTAGCGATCGCAGCTTTTTTAGTGTTTTTCATGAACGCTGGTTTCGGTATGTTAGAAACTGGCTTTTGCCGTCAGAAAAACGCTGTGAATGTTCTCGCCAAAAATCTCATTGTATTTGCTCTTGCCACCGTTGCTTTTTGGGCAATTGGTTTTGGTTTGATGTTTGGCAATGGGAATGACTTTATTGGCTTGAATGGATTTTTCTTGCAAGGGGCTGATAACAGTCCTGCAACAGGAGACGCTTACAAAGGAGTATTTAACGCTCTCAGTTGGACTGGTGTTCCCCTAGCTGCTAAATTTTTATTCCAGCTAGTCTTTGCCGGAACCGCAGCAACAATTGTGTCTGGTGCTGTAGCTGAACGCATTAAGTTTGTTGACTTTCTCATTTTCAGCCTCTTACTTGTCGGTGTTTCCTACGCGATCACCGGACACTGGATTTGGGGTGCTGGCTGGTTAGCAGACAGAGGTTTTTGGGATTTTGCTGGTTCGACAGTGGTTCACTCCGTTGGTGGTTGGGCTGCTTTAATGGGAGCCGCATTGCTTGGGCCTCGTCTTGGTAAATATCAAGATGGACAAACTGTAGCCATTCCTGGTCACAACATGAGTATAGCCACCTTGGGCTGTTTGATTTTGTGGTTGGGCTGGTTTGGATTTAACCCTGGTTCCGTAATGGCTGCTGATCCCGGTGCGATCACCCACATTGCCTTGACTACTAACATGGCAGGTGCTGTCGGTGGTATTGCTGCTACAATCACAGCTTGGCTATACCTGGGTAAGCCAGACTTGTCAATGATTATCAATGGTGTTTTGGCTGGCTTGGTTGCTGTTACTGCACCTTGTGCTTACGTCACCATAGGCTACTCTTTCTTCATTGGTTTAATTGCTGGAGTGATCGTTGTTTTCGCTGTCACCTTTTTTGACAAAATCAAAATCGATGACCCTGTGGGAGCTATATCGGTACACCTAGTCTGCGGTATTTGGGGAACTCTAGCAGTTGGTCTGTTTGCTGTTGGTCCTGGTGTTTATTCCTGGTATGGTGAGGGACTTGGCCCAGCTAAAGGTCTATTTGCAGGTGGTGGCTTAGGTCAGTTCTTCACCCAGCTACTTGGTGTTGTTTCCGTAGGCGGTATGACCGTTCTTCTTAGTACAATCTTCTTCTTGGTACTTAAGGCTACTTTAGGTATCAGAGTCACTCGTGAAGAAGAGATAGAAGGTCTAGACATCGGCGAACACGGAATGGAAGCCTACAGTGGATTTGTGAAAGAGGCAGATGCTGGCAGATTTGGTGAGCCAAGTAGCCACAGAGGAGTTTCGCCATCAGGAGATTTACCTACAACCTTGTAGTTGTAAATTTAGGTGAGTTTGACGAAATTTCAACCCAACCCCCAGTAAATTTGCTGTTCACAAAGGGGTTGGTTTTTTATTTGGGTGATGTAGAGACACGAAATTTCGCGTCTCTACAAATTTATATGTATCGTAATTAACGTGAAATGGTATTAGCGGTAGAAAAATTTGGTAGATTACTGCTGATCCAAACGCAGCACCGCCATAAAAGCTTCTTGCGGAACATCAACTGTACCCACAGCTTTCATCCGTTTTTTACCTTTAGCTTGCTTCTGTAACAGTTTTTTCTTCCGACTGATGTCACCACCATAGCACTTAGCAAGTACGTCTTTTCGTAAGGCGGGAATGTGTTCGCTGGCGATAACTTTACTACCAATAGAAGCTTGAATTGGTACTTTGAATTGATGACGAGGGATGAGTTCTTTTAACTTCTCAGCCATCGATCGCCCAACACCATAAGCTTTATCACGGTGGACAATCATTGCTAAAGAATCAACTGGCTCGCCGTTGATCATGATATCCAACTTCACCAAAGGATTTTCACGGTAGCCAATCAGGTTATATTCCATACTCGCATAACCACGCGATCGCGATTTCATCTGATCAAAAAAGTCAGTGACGACTTCTGCTAAAGGTAATTCGTAAGTCAGCGTTGTACGTCCTTGGGTGAGATACTTCATATCTTTAAATACACCACGTCGGTTTTGTGATAACTCCATCAGAGTACCGACATAAATTTCTGGTGTAATCATTTCTACTTTGACGTAGGGTTCTTCTATTTTTTCCCGTTCGTTGGGAGAGGGTAAATGACTAGGGTTATCGATGTAGAGTACTTCGCCTTTAATGGTGGTAACTCGGTAAACTACTGAGGGGGCAGTAATAATTAAGTCTAGATTGTATTCTCGTTCTAGGCGTTCTTGCACAATTTCCATGTGCAGCAATCCCAGAAAACCGCAACGGAAACCAAAACCCATGGCGCTGGAAGTTTCTGGTTCGTAGTGCAGCGCTGCGTCATTGAGTTTCAGCTTCTCTAATGCTTCCCGCAAATCTTCAAATTGATCTGCATCAATGGGAAACATGCCACAGAATACCATCGGATTTGCTTCTTTGTACCCAGATAAAGGATCAACAGCCTTAGCGTTTGTTAGGGTAATAGTATCACCGACACGGGCATCAGCCACAGCTTTAATCGCAGCTGCCAAGTAACCTACCTCTCCGGCGTGTAAGTCAGCAACTTGCTTTTGGGTGGGAGAAAGTACACCTAACTCATCAATTTCGTATTCCTTACCAGACGCCATTAAGTAGATGCGATCGCCTTTCTTCAAATTTCCATCCATCACCCGGAAATATACAATCACACCCCGGTAGCTATCATAGTAGCTATCAAAAATCAATGCCCTTAAAGATTCATTTACTGTATTTCGTGGTGGTGGAACACGCTCTACGATCGCTTCTAAAATTTCATCAACACCAATTCCCTCTTTGGCAGAAGCCAGAATCGCACCACTACAATCCAAGCCGATAATTTCTTCGATTTCTCCAATTACTCTATCTGGTTCTGCTCCCGGTAAGTCAATTTTATTCAACACCGGGATAATTTCTAGGTTATGTTCTAGTGCCAAATAAACATTTGCCAAGGTTTGTGCTTCTACACCTTGGGAAGCATCTACTACCAACAATGCGCCTTCGCAAGCTGCTAGACTTCGAGACACTTCATAAGAAAAATCCACATGGCCGGGGGTATCAATTAAATTCAATACGTACTGCTCACCATCTTTGGCCGTGTAGTTCATCCGAGCTGCTTGCAGCTTGATGGTAATGCCGCGCTCCCGTTCCAGATCCATATTGTCGAGGAACTGTTCTTTCATGAGTCGGTTGTCCACCGTGCCAGTGACTTGCAGCAAGCGGTCAGCAAGCGTAGATTTGCCGTGATCAATGTGAGCAATAATACAAAAATTCCGAATACGAGCTGCGGGAACGTCAGTCATAATACTTTTTTGCTTTAGCAGCAACCAAGGTTAAACAGCAATATACTTAACGTATTTTAATGGTTTCTTCGCTCAGACGGTGCGAGACAAAACAATTCAAAATTCAAAATACCCTTCGGGAACGCCAAGGGCGTACAAAATTCACGCATTGGGAAGACAGACAAGGGGGAATCTCTGTTTCCTGTTCCCCAATCCCCAACCACTAACATTGACAAAATATGAAGGTCTATCTATAGCATCTGGTATTGATCGGTTGGGAGCGTACAATAAACATCTAGAACTGCAAAATGCAGACAACAAAAGCTAGATTGTAAATCACAATCGTCCGGAGCCGAAAAAAGCTTTTCACAAAGCCTTTGACAAACGAATTGAGAGTATATTAACTATGAATATGAAAGATAAAATTACCGATGCGGAAGAATCTCCAACCGATAAGGTAGAAATAGCAGTTCGTCTAGACTCCGAGTTGGTGGAGCAAATTCGCCATTTAACCAACGACCCCAGTAAAGTAATTGAAGTGGCAATTCGTCAGTGGTTGCGAGGTGAAGTTCCCAGAGATGATGAACTCACACGCACTCCCCGGCGGATGCCAGTACCACCACGAGGCGAATGGAATGATTAGTAGAATTAGGCAGTCCCAATGAAGTGATATTCACCGCCAACTACGAAAAAAATTTTTCTTACACCCTTACACCCTTTTTCAAGCTAAAAGGCTAGAAAGCTGAATACGTGAGCTTTTTAACCTTTTAAATTAGATAATTATTTATACCTAACAAAATTAGGTAATGAAAATAACTGTTTAGCGAGGATTAAAAGGTGTAGATTTTCTTAAATTGTCTGTTCTCAGCCAAAAAATTACTAATCAAAAGTGCTAAAGCTGTAAAAATTTATGCCAAGCTATAAGCAGCTTCAGCAAAAAAAATTTTTGGGTTGCCATTTGTCTATCCAACTCGAGTCATGAGTATTGCTGCTAATTCCCAACAGCCGAATTCTGTGTCTGAGCATCTGGAAACGATTACCAGTAACACTAATGGCTCATCAGCCAATTTAAGAGCAGAGTTAGTGTACACGCAAGATGGCACAGGGCGGTATCTTTCCTTTGATTGGCAATATTGCCAAAGGTTCGGTATTGATCCTCAGCAAATAGTTGTTGATGCCAAAGTCGATGTGGTTTTTGTTCCAGTAGATAGAGTTGCTTACTTAGAACAGTTGCAGCGCATACTCACAACTTTGGTGCCAGAAAAATGTCAATGCTGGTTTCGCTATCAAGAGCATTTGATTGAGTTGGAGTTAATCATTAGTCCAATTTTGCCGACATTGGGTAATCCCGCGATCGCTGTTTTGGTCATGGGACGACTACTACAAGCCACAGTCAGCGAAACAGCAATTGACGTGAGAAAACAAAGCGCCACAGAATTAGAATTAGTCTTACGTTCGCGACAACATCAACAATTAGTCACCCAAATTACCAGAAATATTCGCCGCACTCTTAACTTAGATGTGATTTGGCAACAAACTGTTGACAGTTTAGGTGAACTGCTACAACTAAAGCGTTCGATTATCTGTCCATATAAACCATCAAATAACAAGCTCAAGGTCATAGCAGAGTATCACCAGCCAGCATTAAACTCTGTATTGGGATTAGAAGTGGATATCGCTTGCGAGCCAGCATTTGCTAGAGCTTTGACAACCTTAGAACCAATTTTAGAACAGAATCCGAAACATCCACTCTTTGAGCAGGAAACAATGTTGGTAGTAGCAACCTGCTATCAAAATCAGCCGAACGGATTGATTGCTGTGACTGTGTGTGATAAATGTTACGGTATGACAGCCACAGAATTTGAACTAGCAAAAGAAGTGGCAGATCAGTTAGGTACAGCGATCGCTCATGCAACTTTGTATCAAGAATTAGCAGCCGCAAGCCAAGAAGCAGAAGAAGCTTCTCGCCTCAAAAGTGAGTTTCTCGCTAATGTTTCCCATGAAATTAGAACGCCACTCAATGGTATAATTGGCTTTTTGAAATTGATTTTGGACGGAATGGCTGACGATCCAGAGGAACAAAAGCAATTTATTCTGGAGGCTCATAAATCATCACTACACCTGCTTGATGTTATCAGTGACATCTTAGACTTTGCCAAAATCGAAGCAGGCAGAATGGAACTGGAATTAGTACCAGTAAGTCTTGCAGAACTCTTCAGTGACGTAGGTAACTTTATGCGCCTGCAAGCAGAACAAAGAAAGTTGAGCTTCCAGATGTATTTGCCAGATACATCAGATGATATTCTTGTTCATGGTGACTATCAACGCCTCAAACAAGTAATGCTGAACTTAGTTGGCAATGCCATTAAATTTACCCAAGAAGGTGGTGTCACCGTCAACGCCGATGTAGTTCGTAAAAAAGTCATATTTCAAGACCAAGAATTCCCCGGCATGGTAAAAGTGCGAGTGGCAGATACTGGTATTGGCGTTTCTCTAGATCAACAAGACAAACTGTTTCAACTATTTTCACAAGTAGATGGTTCTCGTACTCGTCAATATGGTGGTACAGGTCTAGGACTAGTTATCTCTCAAAAACTTGTAGAGGCTATGGGTGGAGAAGTCCATTTTTATAGTTTGGGTGAAGGACTTGGCTCCACAGTAACTTTCAATGTGCCACTATATCAACAACCTGTCATGGTTTCCTCAAGTGAAAGTAGTTCACAAGAATAGTTATTTAGTCACTGGTCACTGGTCACTGGTCATTAGTAAAAAACTTTTCACAAATGACAAATGACAAATGACAAATGACAAATGACTAATCACACTAGATTAAACTGAGAAAAGTGAAGTCAATGTGGTGGTATGACAGCTCCAAACAAAGCCCGCGAGTTATTCCAGACTGCTTACGAAAGCCGTTACACTTGGGACACAAATTTTCCTGGTTATAGTGCAGATGTAAAAGTAGTGCAGGGTGCGGAGATTTATACAGGTCAGATTCACATTAACCACGACATGAGTATAGAGGTTACGGGAGTCACTGATCAGCAAGTGGCAGAAGGTATTTACACCCAATTACAGGATATGGTCACTCACCGCCAACGTAATCCTTTTGAAGAATCTCACGGCAATAACGAGTTTGTTTTAGGTGAAACAGACAATACCAATGCAGTAGAAATTCTGGTCAAAGGTGAGTCGATGGATTCTATTTATAAAATCCAGAACAAGCAAGTTTGTCAAGTCAACCGGGTCATGGGTCGTATGGCTTTTGTAATTGATACTTATAAAAGTTTGGATACAGGTGAAGGCTATATTCCCACTTGCTATGATGCCACTTTCCGCAACACCCAAACCAACACAGTCACCAGCATTTTGAAGTTTGAAGATACCTATGAGAAAATAGGCAACTACTACATCATGACCAAGCAAGTTGTGCAAGAGTATATAGATAACAAAAATACTACCAACACTGAATTTAATTACTCAAATATTGTTCTTGGTTAGTAGTTGGTCAATGGGGATTGGGGATTGGGGAAGGTAGGGGTCCCCTGGAGGGGATAAGGGGTAATGGGGATTGGGGATTAGTTATTATTCTCCGCGCGTCCTCCCTGCTCCTTTGTTCCCCGTTCCCTTGTCCCCGATCCCTGATCCCCAATCCCTCTTCTGACTTCCCACACCCTCCTTGTACTAGGATGTAGTTAACAAATATAGAAAATAAATATTTTCTGTTCATAAAAGAGGTCTGAAAAAATGGAACTGACTCCTGACAACGTAGAAACTGTATTGGATGAAATGCGTCCTTATCTGATATCTGATGGTGGTAACGTAGAACTTGTAGAACTCGACGGTCCCATTGTGAAACTGCGTTTACAAGGCGCTTGTGGTTCTTGCCCAAGTTCCACAATGACCTTGAGAATGGGTATTGAACGTCGTCTCAAAGAAATGATTCCCGAAATTGCAGAAGTAGAACAAATTATTTAGGAATGGGTAATGGGTAATGGGTAATTGAGATACTGATAATTTTCCCATGCCCAATCCCCATTACCCCTTATCCCCTCCAGGGGACCCCTACCTTCCCCAATCCCCGATGTCCGATGCCTGATCCCTGATCCCTGATCCCCGATCCCCGATCCCCAACTAAGCCTATGTCTCATCCCCTGTACATCGCTTTTATCTGGCATCAACATCAGCCACTGTATAAATCTCGCAGCAGTGTTTCGCTTTCTTTCTCCCAGCATTACCGCTTGCCTTGGGTGCGTCTGCACGGTACAAAAGATTATCTGGATTTAGTACTGTTGTTAGAAAAGTATCCTAAATTACATCAAGCGGTGAATTTAGTACCATCGCTGATCTTGCAGTTAGAAGATTATATCTCAGGTACAGCTTTTGATCCTTACCTAGAAGCTAGTCTGACACCCACAGAACAACTAACTCAGCAACAACAAGAATTTATCATCCAGCACTTTTTTGACGCCAATCATCATACGATGATTGATCCTCATCCCCGCTACAGTGAGTTGTATAGCCAAAAGCAAGAAAAAGGAGAAGCTTGGTGTTTAGCAAATTGGCAAACACAAGATTATAGTGATTTATTAGCTTGGCACAATCTGGCTTGGATTGATCCTTTGTTTTGGGAAGATCCAGAAATTGATGCTTGGTTAAAACAAGGTCGAAATTTTACTTTAAGCGATCGCCAGCGCATTTATTCCAAACAACGAGATATTATTGCTCGCATTATCCCACAGCACCGGAAAATGCAAGAAACAGGGCAAATTGAAGTATTAACTTCGCCCTATACTCATCCGATTTTACCCTTACTTGCCGATACAGATTCCGGAAGAGTTGCTGTACCAAATATGACTCTGCCCCACTATAGATTTCAGTGGGCAGAAGATATTCCCCGACATTTACAAAAAGCTTGGGATTTATATATAGATAGGTTTGGACAAGAACCTCGTGGTTTATGGCCATCGGAACAATCAGTTAGTCCCGAAGTTTTACCGTATATTAGCAAACAAGGTTTTAAGTGGATTTGCTCAGATGAAGCTGTCTTGGGATGGACACTGCGGCACTTTTTCCACCGTGACGGCGCGGGAAATGTCCAACAACCAGATTTATTGTATCGACCATATCGCCTAGAAACTCCTGCGGGTGATTTGGCGATCGTCTTTCGTGACCACAGATTATCAGATTTAATTGGCTTTACCTATGGTTCCATGACACCTAAGCAAGCAGCAGCTGACTTGGTGGGACACCTGCAAGCGATCGCCAGAATGCAAAGAGAACACCAAAGTGAACAACCTTGGTTAGTCACCATTGCTTTGGACGGTGAAAACTGCTGGGAATTTTATTCCCAAGATGGTAAACCTTTCTTAGAATCTTTGTATGCAAACTTAGAACGAGAACCACATCTCAAACTCGTCACTGTCTCAGAATTTCTCGAACAGTATCCACCAACAGCAACTATTCCCGCAAACAAACTACACAGTGGTTCTTGGGTAGATGGTAGTTTTACTACTTGGATCGGCGATCCTGCCAAAAATCGTGCTTGGGACTACTTGACTCACGCACGGGCTACTTTAGCAAATCATCCAGAAGCAACCGAAGAAAATAACCCAGTAGCTTGGGAAGCATTGTACGCAGCAGAAGGTTCTGATTGGTTTTGGTGGTTTGGTGAAGGCCATTCTTCTAACCAAGATGCCATTTTCGATCAATTATTTCGAGAACATCTGTGCAGCATTTACCAAGCTTTAAATGAACCCATACCTGCTTACTTACGTCACCCCGTAGAAGTCCACGCCGCACGCATGGATCATCGCCCAGAAAGCTTTATTCATCCCAGCATCGATGGTAAGGGAGATGAACAAGACTGGGATAAAGCTGGACGTATCGAAATCGGTGGTTCACGCGGAACTATGCACAACAGCAGCGTTGTTCAACGCCTGTGGTATGGAGTGGATCACTTGAATTTTTATCTGAGGCTAGACTTAAAAACAGGAACTCAACCAGGACAGGATTTACCACCAGAATTGAATTTGCTGTGGTTTTATCCTGACAGAACAATGCACAATAGCCCTGTTCCCTTAGCGGAAGTTCCAGATGTCGCGCCAGTTAATTATCTTTTTCATCATCATTTAGAAATCAATTTGTTGACCCAATCGCTTCAATTTCAAGAAGCAGGGGAAGATTATCAATGGTATTCTCGTACTAGCCGGGGTCAAGTTGCTTTAGACCGTTGTTTAGAAATTGCAGTACCTTGGGCTGATTTGCAAGTCCCACCAGATTATACACTGCACCTAATTTTAGCGTTTGCAGATGAAGGTCGTTTTTGCAATTATCTACCGGAGAATACTTTGATTTCGATTGAAGTACCTTAATCAGTTATCAGTTACTCAGTTATCAGTGATCAAATGAAACTGGTCACTGTTAACATATAAATTGAAATTTGATAAAGATACTATTATTTGAATGTTGTTTTTTCTGGCTTCTCTTTTATAGATAAAAGTTTTATTGATTTTTGATTAAACTTTGTATCGAATTTTTCAATCAATCTTATCACTGATTCTTGTCGATTAACTGTTAATCGAGATATTTCATAGTAATTTTTCAAAAGATTGCGATTCAAAAGTTGATTATTATACAAATAACCAGATAAATAATATTTGGCTACATATTTTTTTACTCTTGGATTATAAGCACCAAAAGGATAGGCAAAATGCGAAGCTACTTTTTGCTCTGGGTCTAAATCATGGGTGCATTTTCTCAGTTCATTCTGAGATTGCAATAATTCCTGAATCAATTTTTTATCGCTCAGTTTTGTTAAGTCTTTATGATTTAACCCATGAGATTGAATATCGTAGAAACCTTGTTGTAAGCCTTCTCTTAATTCTTCACATCCTAAATTAGGAGAATTAATACTATTTTTATTCGCTAAAGTCCCTGGATTTATAAATAAAACTACTTTTACTTTCTTACTATATTTTTTTTCTAGTCGTTTTAAGATAGGCAGCAAATTTGTATATACTGTTTTATATCCATCATCAAAAGAAAGCATGATGGGCTTTCTTTTTTTTAATATCTGAGAAATATTTGGATTTTGACTTGATAAAATATTATATAAATCTTGTGAACTTAAAAACCAGTAATCATTAATAATTAAATATTCTAAAATTTTTTCTAAGTCTTTTCGTGAATAATGTATTCTATCTTGAACAATGTGAGTAACAGAGTTTTGATTAGTAATTACTCCATGAAATCCTAATATCGGAATCAGACTCGCAGTATCCTGAGAAATAAAAATTAATATTATAAGTATAAATATTATAGATAAACTGAGAGGGAAATTTCTATTTTTGGGAGGATTAAACACTTGATAATTTTTGCCGTCACTCATGTTGTCTATTATATTTTTATATCTGTATTACCTTACTAATATCAAGGCTCAAATTCTATCGATCATTTCTAATTTGACCAATAATTCTTCCCAGGCTACAATCTCGCAGATGACATAAATGGAGTCAATCCCATTTTTCATAGAGGCGATCGCGACTTCAAGGAAAAGTAATCTAAAATCTCAAATTGTCTGATCAAGCATCAGGGACTTGGAAACAAAGATGTTCTATAACATTTGTCAAAAGTAATCAATTAACCTTATCTTTTTGTAACTAAACAAATTAATATAGTTTATTGACTTCCATACTGAAGTCGTATTCGGTTTATTCTATACCAAAATAAATTAAAATTTATTAGTATGTCCCTATTACAATCTCCTCTAGCAAGCAATCATAAACAATCACGTACCGTTGGACGAGGTATCCAGTCTATATTTTTGATTGTGTTTACCTTGTTGTTGACAAAAGGTATTCTGGCGCGGTTAGTGTATTTGCAAATTGTTCAAGGCCCTTCTCTGCGAGAACGAGCCGAGTCTAATCGAATTCGGCTTTTACACAAACAACCAGAAAGAGGTAATATTTTTGACCGAAATGGCAAGCTTTTAGCTACTACGCGCTATCCTCATTCTGTATATTTGTGGCCGATGGCTCACAAGAAAAATGATTCTTGGTCAAAAATAGGAACGCGTTTATCTGAGATTCTTAACATTCCGCTAAATGAAATAGAAAAGAAACTCGAAGAAGCAGAGAAAGACCCTAATTATTCAGGACTAGTACGGATTAAACGCGATTTAAGCTTAGATGAAATTACTGCCTTAAAAGAGTATGAAAGCGAACTAAGTAAAGTAGAAATACATACGGATGCAGTTCGTTATTATCCACATGGCAAAGAATTTGCTCATGTATTGGGTTATACTCGTGAACTGACTCGTGAACAATTAGAACAAAAGAGAGACGAAGGCTACCGTCTCAGAGATGTAATTGGTCAAATGGGAGTAGAAAAAGCTTATGAGAACTTGCTTCGGGGTGAATGGGGTGGTCAGCAATTGGAAGTAGATGGTAGTGGTCGTCCATTGCGGATTATAGGACAAAAACAGGTAAAAGCTGGTGAGGATCTGCGTTTGACCTTAGATGCGGATTTGCAAATAGCAGCAGAAAAAGCTTTAGGCGATCGCAATGGTACTATCATCGCCATGAATCCTCACAACGGCGCTGTCTTAGCAATGGTGTCTCATCCCACCTTTGACCCCAATGTTTTCTCTAAACCAAAAGCTTCTCAAAAAGAATTACAACAAATCTTGTTAGGTGCAGACCATCCCTTACTCAATCGCGCTTTGAGAGCCTACCCTCCAGCAAGTACATTTAAAATTGTCACCACTACTGCGGGATTAGAGTCGGGTGAATTTTCTCCAGGTACGGTGCTAGCAACCTATGGTTCTCTCAACTTTGGCGGTACTCGCTTTAATGAGTGGAATCATGCGGGATTTGGATCAGTAGGATTTGCACGAGCGATCGCCATGAGTAGCGATACCTTTTTCTACCAAATTGGTGCGAGACTTGGTGGCCCTACTTTAATTGAATGGACACGTAAATATGGTTTTGGCAAAAAAACCGGATTTGAATTCACCTCAGAGGAATCAAAAGGTTTTGTTCCAGATGAAACGTGGAAACAGAAAACCTGGAAAATGCCTTGGACTGTAGGCGATTCTGTAAATATGTCAATTGGTCAAGGAGCGCTACTCGCCACACCTCTGCAAGTCGGTGTCATGTTTGCTGTACCTGCTAATGGTGGTTATAGAGTTCAACCGCATTTACTTGAAGACAACAAGCAAGCAAAAAGTTGGCGTGAACCAGTCAATATAAAACCCTCCACAGTCCAAGTTCTTCAAGATGGACTACGTCAGGTAGTAAGTGAAGGTACAGGGAAAGCGCTAAATGTTCCAACTCTTCCTCCTGTCGCTGGTAAAACAGGAACTGCTGAAGCTTGGTTACGTCATGGTGTCAAAGCCAATCATGCATGGTTTGGTGGTTATGCTCCAGCAGATAAACCAGAAATTTTGGTTGTCACATTTGCAGAACATTCCGGTGGTGGTGGTGGTAGTGTGGCAGGGCCGATGGCATTACAAGTGATGGAAAATTATTTTCACAAGAAATATCCAGGTAAATACAATAAGTCTGAGGTCAAGAAATTAGAAAATAATTAAAAAGTCGAATCCTAAAACTTTGTAACTTCCGAATTCCGAATTGATTTAAGAATATCTCTCTGAGCCACTAGAATTAGCGTATAATATCTCATGCAGGAGGTAAACTATGGCGAGATTAAAATTAGAAGACGGCAAAGTATAT
This sequence comes from Pelatocladus sp., assembly GCF_059505505.1. NCBI lineage: Bacteria > Bacillati > Cyanobacteriota > Cyanophyceae > Nostocales > Hapalosiphonaceae > Pelatocladus > Pelatocladus sp. Next base: position 68,161 of record NZ_JCACKS010000081.1, read on the forward strand.
ACTGACCTCAAAAATATTTCTCGCGAATTAGCATCCCTTAATATTCAACTCGATTATTGGTCTGTAGGAGAAGATCCCCAATTACACGAACTATTAACAAAAGATAGTCTTAACGAAGACGAAAAAGAACAAGTATTAGTCGCTTTAGATCAATATTTTGACGAGTTGCAACAAACAGCAGGCTATCAATCCCGTGACTTAATTGTTCTTCATCCAGAAACTCCCAACTTGAATGAACTGCTAGCAACGTTTGACAAGATTCATACTCATGCAGATGATGAAGTGCGTTACGTAGTGGCGGGAGAAGGTATTTTTGGCTTTGTCCGTCCCGATGGTAGTCAGGTAGAATTGACGGTACAACCACAAGAATATATCAATGTGCCTGCTGGGACAGAACACTGGTTTTATCTCACATCAGAGCGGCGAGTGAAAGCAGTACGTTATTTCACCAACACAGAAGGTTGGGTTCCTCAGTATACAGGTACACCAATTCACAAGCGTCAGGTCGTTGCTTAGAAAATGAAACGTATCGTTTTTTGCGACTTTGACGGTACTATTACGGTATCAGAAACCTTTGTGGCAGTGCTGAAGCATTTTTCGCCTCAGCTTTCTGCCCAATTGATACCAGAAATGTACGCACAGCGATTAACATTACGGGAAGGAGTCAAGCGGATTTTAGAATCAATTCCTGCTTCCCGTTACCCCGAAATTTTGGAATTTACTCGTAAACAACCTATTCGTTCGGGGTTTACAGAATTACTAGATTTTTTGGATACACAGGAAGTACCTTTGGTCGTAGTTTCTGGCGGACTGCGGGGTATGGTGGAAGTTGTTTTAGAAGAACTATTACCACGAATTCATGCGATCCACGCGGTTGATATTGATATAACTAGTGAGTACTTGCAGGTAAATTCTGAGTTTGAAGGCGGGACAGAATTAGTTGCAAAAGTGCAAGTGATGGAAAAGTATCCAGCAGATGAGAAAATAGCTATTGGTGATTCGATTACTGATTTAAATATGGCGTTAGCAACACCGATAATTTTTGCTCGCGATCGCCTAGCCTATTATTTAGAAAAAAATCAAAAACCCTACATTCTCTGGCAAGACTTTATAGAAGTGCGCGACAAACTAGCACAATTATGGAATTCTGTCTAGGACAATGAACAGCCCAACCCTAAATGATGCTCGTCTGGAGTTAATTAACGCCGCCCGTCACTTTTACCAACAGGGTTGGATGCTGGGAACAGCAGGTAATCTCTCAGCACGTCTATCTGATAGTAGCTTCTGGATTACCGCTAGCGGCAAGTCGAAAGGAGAATTAGTCATCGATGACTTTGTACGGATTTATCCAGATGGGAGGGTAGAACAACCCACAGAAGACTCTAAACCTAGTGCTGAGACTGCTATTCACCAGGTTATTTATGATCTTTTTCCGGAATCCAAAAGTTGCTATCATATCCACTCGATAGAAGCAAATCTGGTTTCTCGGTTTGTAAAGACAGATTCTTTACCTTTACCACCACTAGAAATGCTCAAAGGACTTGGGGTATGGAAAGAAAACCCTGATTGCGTTATACCTATATTTGCTAATCATTTACACGTACAACAGATTGCGAATGAAATCAAAGCAAGATTTAGCAAGACAACCCCACAATTACCAACCCTACTTATCCGTGATCACGGTGTCACAGTCTGGGGTTCTTCCTCAGTAGAAGCTCGTAACTATATTGAGTTGGTAGAATACATCTTCCGTTATATGGTTGCAGTGCGGCAGGTTTTTGATTGAGAGTTAGCCATTGACTTGACAAAGCACAAAAAACTAGAGTGAATGTGATATCGGCAGTCTCAAATCAGGTGTAACTCAACGCGTGAAGCTATTCATTTACCATACTCCGGAATCGACTCCAGTGGATAAAGTGCCAGAATGTGCGATCGCAGTTGACGTACTGCGAGCCACTACTACAATGGCAACAGTTTTGGCTGCTGGTGGTGAAGCAGTCCAGGTGTTCAGCGATTTAGATCAACTTATACAAGTTAGTGAATCTTGGCCAATCGAAAAACGACTACGAGCTGGAGAACGTGGCGGAGCCAAAGTTCCTGACTTCGATTTGGGTAATTCTCCTCTTGATTGTACTCCACACACAGTAGAAGGAAAGCGCTTATTTATCAGTACTACTAATGGTACTAGGACTTTACAACGAATCCAAGACGCTAAAACTGTGATTGCAGCAGCATTTATCAACCGTGGTGCAGTGGTGAAATTTGTTTTAGAAAAGCAACCAGAAACAGTTTGGATTGTTGGTTCTGGTTGGGAAGGTAGTTTTTCTCTAGAAGATACTGCCTGTGCAGGTGCGATCGCTCATGCTATCTTACAAACAACTAACTTATCAGCTGATGAAATTGCAGGTAATGATGAAGTTATCAATGCGATCGCCCTTTATTCTCAGTGGCAAGATAATTTATTAGAATTATTCCATCATGCCAGTCATGGCAAACGTTTATTACGTCTGGAGTGTCATGAAGACTTAAAATATTGTTCTCAATCTGATACTTTAGATGTCTTGCCTATACAGAAAGAACCAGGCGTTTTAAAAAAATACTAAATATTCAGTTATCAGTTATCAAATGATGACTGATGACTGAACCTAACTTGAAAATACTTGGTGACTTTGTGCCTTGGTGGTAAGAAACTATTAAACCACTAAGATACCAAGACACAAAGAATTTTGGTATTGCTGATTTCATGTATGAAAATGATTTTGCATAATGCCAAAATCTTTGTAGAGACACGATATATCGTGTCTCTACATTCAGATTCATACCGCATTCAGCAACGCCAGAATTTTTATATGTTATTGCGTACGTAGTTCATGTTGGCTACTTTGAGTTAAGATTTTGGTTTTAGCAAGGGATACACACCAACAGCAAGACTGATAAATCCAATTACAATCCACCATGTGTCATTTTGCTCGACCTGCAAAGATGACTGTTCGCTGTTTCTGACAAAGTTATTGATTTGGGATGCGATCGCTCGCTGCTGATTTTCATTAGCGTAACTTGTAAAGGAAGAAAATGACACTTCGCTGTTACTAGTATTGATCACGACTTTAGATGATTCGTCGTTCTTGGGGCTATAAAATTTAGCACCTCGTAATTTATTCACTGGCAATTCTTTTTCTTCCGACCATAAAAAACCGGAACGTACTAACTTACATGATCCCTGCTTTTCAGTACGAGTACAAGTAAGTTTATTTGATTGTGCAAAGGAAATTAAAATAATCCCTAGTATGATAAAGCCGAGCCTCAGTTTCAATTTTCCCTCCCAACTAACATTTAAGTCAGTGATACCTATACTTAGAGAACACTGTAGTTTATCGGTGATAAACTAAAAATTCCATACCAAGTTTCTGGATAAAAATTAGTAATTTTTATCCTAGGAAATATTATTCAGTGGTCAAGAATAACCACTGATAAAGTTTGTAATGAGATAGCTTATGAGCTATATTCTATGTTTTTGAAACTTCGTTGTCAGCCCGAAATTATACAATTTTGGTTATGAATTGTAGATGATTATTGTTTATCCTTTTTTTGCAAAATAATACAAGGGGTAGCAGACAGAAACTATACGCTGCAAAGAAAATAAACTTTCGTTCTACATTGCCAATTTTACAACCCACATTCCGCACTTCAAAATGTAGCGCAAGAGATTACATGGTGATTCCTG
>NZ_JCACKS010000082.1:0-10567 GCF_059505505.1 Pelatocladus sp.
GGTAAACAATAACTCTACTACGGAAAGCCCTCTTTATTTTGGCGAAGGTATTGAACTAAAGTCCTTACTACGAACCTTTAATTATTTACGCCGTTCTACTTAATATCAAAATCAAAGTATCGATTATTGATAAAACTGTTTTTAACATTATGTAGTAAAATAACAAACCACTCATTCCAAAATTCCATGCCATGAACTGGTCTATTTTGTCTCCTGGACGATGGGTGCAGATAACACGAGTGCTGACAGTTTGTCTGTGTTTGTTGTTAGTCGTAGGTTGTGGTACTACTTCCCAAACAAACACATTAGTATCTGGTAATGGTCGCATTACTGTTGGTACAACACTAAAACCGCGTACTCTCGATCCATCTGATGCCTATGAATTAGCATCACTATCGTTGGTATATAACATAAGCGATCGCCTCTACACCTATGAACCAGGAAACACAGAAATTAAACCACAGCTAGCTACCGCCTTCCCAAAAGTGAGTCCAGATGGTTTGACTTATACTATCCCTCTACGTCAAGGAGTAGTATTTCACGATGGAACTCCCTTTAATGCCGAAGCAATGGCTTTTACTATACGCCGTTTTATTGAAAATAAGGGTAAACCTGCTTTCTTGCTGGGAGATGTCGTAGAGTCAGCCAAAGCTACAAGCGAATATGAATTAACAATCAAGCTGAAAAAGCCATTTGCAGCCTTCCCGTCATTGCTGGCGTTTGCTGGTGTTTGTCCGCTATCGCCAAAAGCTTACGAAATTGGCGAAGGAAAATTTACCCCAAATATTTTTGTTGGGACTGGGCCTTACAAATTAACAAAATTTGGCCCTGATTCATTGCAGTTTGATGTATTTGACAAATATTGGGGAGAAAAACCCTTAAATCAAGGTATTAATGTCCAAATTTTTAGCAGTGGAGTGAATTTATATAACGCCTTTCGTAAAAAAGCTGTGGATGTAGCTGGCTTAAGTATGGACCCAGATCAAGTTCGTAGCTTGGAAGCAAGTGCAAAAAAAGGCGTTTGGCAAGCGATTCCTAATGAAGGTAATGTAGTCAGTTATCTAGCTGTTAACCGTAATCAAAAGCCAGTAGACAACCCAGCAGTTAGAAGTGCGATCGCTGCCATGGTTAATCGTCCATTAATATATGAACGAGTATTGTACGACCAAGCAGAAGCACTTTATAGTTTGATCCCAAAAGCATTCAATGATTATCAACCTGTTTTCCAAGAGCAATATGGTGATGGAAATATCCAAAAAGCTAAAGAATTGCTCACCAAAGCAGGCTTTTCTAAAGATAATCCAGCCAAAGTCGAACTTTGGTATCCTTCTGGTTCTCCTACTCGGAGTTTAGCAGCAATAGTCATCAAAGCTCTTGCGAAAAAAACAATGGATGATCTACTGCAATTTGAAATACATACTGTAGAGGCTACCACTGCTTTTAAAAACATTTCTCAAGGCTTATATCCAACATTTTTACTAGATTGGTATCCTGATTTTTTGGACGCAGATAATTATATTCAGCCATTTTTATCTTGTGACAAAGGTTCACTAGAAAAGGGATGTGAAGACGGGGGAAGTCAATCTCAGGGTTCTTTTTACTATAATCCACAGATGAATCAACTGATTGACAAACAACGACAAGAACAAAACCCCGAAGTACGTAAGCAAATTTTTGCAGAAATTCAAAATATATTGGCGCGAGACATACCTTACGTTCCTTTATGGCAAAGTAAAGATTATGTCTTTGCTCAAACTGGTATGAGTGGTGTCCAACTAGACCCTACTCAAATTTTGATATACAAAAATATCAAAAAATAGTCAAGAGTCAATGACTCTTGACCCTTGATTCTTGACCCTTGATTCTTGACCCTTGATTCTTGACTAAATCATGTCCCGTTCTAAAGCTTTAACATATTACATAACTACTCGTTTATTGTTAGCTCCGCTTCAGTTGTTGACAATTATCACAATTGTATTTCTTTTACTCAGAGCAACACCTGGAGATCCTGTTGATGCAATTTTGGGTGCGCGTGCGCCAGAAAGTGTCAAGGAAGAAATGCGAAAACAGCTAGGTTTAAATTTACCTTTGTGGTTACAGTACTTGAAGTATATCGGCGACTTACTGCGCTTTGATATGGGTAAATCTATTTCCAGTCGCGGACAACAAGTCTGGGATATTATTTGGCAATATTTCCCAGCGACAGCAGAATTAGCAATATATAGTATTGCGATCGCTCTGATTGTTGGTATTGCAGTTGGTGTGATTTCTGCTTCTCGTCCTGGTACATCTTTGGATGTAGGAGGAAGATTATTTGGAATTATTACCTATGCACTGCCCATATTTTGGGCAGGAATGATCTTACAATTAATTTTTGCTGTCCAATTAGATATATTACCTTTAGGAACACGTTATCCTGCAACTCTTCCAGCACCAGATACTATTACAGGTTTATATAGCATTGATAGTCTTTTAAAAGGTAACTTTACGCAATTATTTACTGCTGTGCAATATCTCATTCTTCCTTGTTGTACTTTAGGAATTTTGCTCAGTGGTATTTTTGAACGTATTGTACGTGTCAATTTAAAGCAAACTATGCAAGCAGATTATGTAGAAGCTGCTAGAGCCAGAGGTGTTCCTGAGAATACAATTTTACTTTCTCATGCTTTTAAAAATGCTTTGATCCCAGTCATTACAGTCTTAGGATTAACTTTTGCTTCTCTATTAGGTGGAGCAATTTTGACTGAAGTAACATTTTCTTGGCCAGGATTAGCAAATAGATTATATCAAGGAATTTCAGAACGGGACTATCCGACAGTCCAAGGAATTATGGTATTTTTTGGGGCTATTGTTGTGGGTGCAAGCATTTTGATTGATATTTTAAATGCTTATATAGATCCTAGAATTAGATATTGAATTTTATGAAATAAGAACTAATCAAATTCATCAATTGTTGAAGGTGGATGATCTTCGTTGCGTTCTTGAATATGACGTTCATATAGATTCATTAAAGGAGTAGCACTAATGCCATGAACGATAACAGAAACTACAATAGTAGTGTAAGTAATCCAGGAAATTTTCTCAGCAACTTGACCTTCTAAACCTTTACCAAAGGCGTAAGCAAGATAATATAAAGAACCAACACCACGGATTCCAAACCAACCAATTAACCAACGACTTCCGGGATGTAAGAAGTGACGACGCATAGACGGTGAACGATGACCGATTGTACTGAGCCACACTCCTAAAGGTCGAATTATAAAGAATAAGAATACTATCACTAATAAAGACTGAGTAGCATAATTGAGTATTGGCTGAAATAATAAAATCGAACCTAGTAATAAAATTGTTCCTACTTCTAGTAGCTTTTCCAACCTTTCTATAAATTCCAATTGTGCTAAAGTTTTGTCTTGATTATTGTAACTTCGCTGGAGAACTAATCCCGCTATAAATACTGCTAAAAAACCATAACCATTAACTATTTCTGTGAATGAATAAGTTAATAAAATAGTACTAATAGCAATAAAATCTTCCATTAATTCATCAGGACGGTGATGTTTTTGTACTTTTTTATCAATCCATACTACTGCTTTGGCAACAATAAACCCCATAATAATACCAGCAGTAATAGCCCAGATGACATCAACACTAATCCAAAATTTAAACCAATTATTCCAATTGTGATCTTTTAAAGCGTATAATCCAAAGTAAACGAAAGGAAAAGCTAAAGCATCATTTAATCCACCTTCGGAAGTTAAGCCAAAACGTAATTCATCTTGATCACGTGTATCATTTAGCTGAACTTCGGAAGCTAAAACTGGATCAGTAGGTGCAAGAATTGCTCCTAATAAAATAGCTTCTCCCCAATTCATTCCTAAAAACAATTTGCCTACAATTGCTAGCCCAAATATGGAAATTGGCATTAACAATGTAATCAAACGTGTCGTCAGATTCCAAGATTTCCAACTTATTGGACGAACAATTTTTAAACCACAACCAAAAACAGAAATAATTACTACAAATTCAGCTAGACGTTCTAACAATTCAGCATTAAAAATGTTCTCACGACGTAATTGAATCAGTCCAAATCCGTAAGGACCAAGAAAAATACCAACCACCAGATAAATTAGGGCAAAAGATAGAGGTAAACGTGCAATCCAACCTGAGCCTAGAGTTACAAATAGCAGTAGTAGACCAATAATAAGCAGGTTAATAATATGAATATCTACCATAAAAGCTATCAAATGCAATAATCACTCGCTTTGCAAGCTTACTTGCGATCGCTTCTATATCAAATCATCTCAGGATAGATTTTCAATTATCTCTAGTAATACTCGTTATATACTTAGAGCGATCGCTATTCCCCAACAAGCTGTCGTTAGATCATAGTTTTTATTTTTTATTTATTTATTGTTTATATTTATATGTATACAAAGTAATAGCTTGGCATATAAATTTAGCCAAGCATATGACATCAATAATTATCAGCTGGGAGATGTAATTATTTATTAAGATATCGCCATAAAAGCAGATCATTCTGTTCATCAAGAACAAAATAAATTAGTCCTTTGTAAACAACCAATGACAAATGACTAATGACCAATGACGCTTGACCTGAAATTATGAGTCAATCTTCAAAACCAAGCTTTTTGCAAAACTTAAACAACTCCACTCTACTGCGCTTATTGTTGCTGTTTGCCTGTGGTTGGGCGCTCGTGATATTAATTAGTTACTTTTATAACGTTATTGCCATTTTCACCATAGCTGCCATTATTGCTGCATTGCTAAATTATCCTGTTCAGTGGTTGTCTGGTTATATTCCTCGCGGACTAGCAATTACTATCACCTTCTTGGGCGCTGTTGCTATTTTAATAGCTTTGGTAACTGCTTTGGGATTAGAGGTGTTAAATCAAGGACAGAGTTTAGTTGATCGCATCACTCAAGCGGTGAAGACACAAGACCTACTACCACTGAAAGAATTTATCGGAAATCTGAATTTGGGAAGACTTTTACAAACCCTGCAAACTGGTTTAATATCTGGATTAGGAATTGCTCAAAATATATTCTCTAGCGTTTTTACATTGATTTTTCTCGCCGTTATCAGTCTTTATATGCTAATCGATGGTGAAAAAGTTTGGTTTTATAGTTTACAGCTGATTCCTGCCCAGTCACGCGATCGCTTTGCTACGACTTTTCAACGCAGTTTCTTGGGGTTTTTGCTGGGACAGTTATTGTTAATATTATTCCTATCAATTGCGAGTTTTCTTGTCTTTTTAGTCTTGGGAGTCAACTATGCGTTATTTTTAGCACTCATTATTGGCATTTTAGATGCCATTCCTGGTATTGGTGCAACACTAGGAGTACTCACGATTACTCTATTAGTTTTGGCGTCTCAAGGCTGGACAGTTGCAGTTAAAGTTGTAATTGCTTGCATAATTCTTCAGCAAATTCAAGATAATTTTATTAGTCCCAAAGTTATGGGCAATACTTTGGAAATTAGTCCAGTATTACTGTTTTTAGCTCTATTTATTGGTGAGCGAGTAGCTGGTTTATTGGGCATATTTCTATCGATTCCCATTGCTGGGATGATTGCTGCTTGGTTAAGATCAGAAGAAAAAGCACAGCAAGCTTTACCAGAGCGATCGCAATAATTAATACACGAATATCTTGAAAAGTTATAATGAATCCTTTTAAATTAACTTTTTACTTAATTTACACATTTATTTTTGTTACTTGTATTACTTTCCTCACAGGATTTCAAATCAAACCTGCTATCAGTGCAGAGAATATTTATTTACCTGTCGGGTCTACGAATTTACGTCTATCAGTTAAATCTTTAGAAGTTTTTGCAAAAGAAGGTCGAATTACCAAAGAATTTGAGTTTTTTGCTCAACGACTCAAACCAGACAAATTACAAACCCTTCGCAATTTATTGCAGTATAAATTTAATACTAATCCTGTAGCAGTTTCCAAACTGACCTACTCTCCAATCGGAGAAGAATACATACGCCAATATGGTGTTATTATCAAGACACGAACAGGTAAAAATGGTTTTTATGCCATTCGTTCAGCCTTATTAGTAGCAGCAGCAGACCCAGAAGGATTAACTGGATTAACTTTCATACGTCACTTTCCCACAGATATTCAAATCAGTGTCAAAGATTTTTTAGAATTGTTGGATGAACTCAGTTATATTACAGGCTCTAAACAATCGCAGCCAATCTCAGATCTTACACCAGCTTTTCATACCGCCAATAAATAAATTTTTTGGCTAATAGCTAAAGTCAGATAAATCGGGAGCATCTCAATTTTTGAAAAAGACAAATGACAAAAATGCTAAAAGTCTTTGCCGATCGCGGTGGTACATTTACAGATATTGTTGCTGTTGCTGATAATCAAGCAATTATAAATAGACTTTCACAACATCAGGAACGTTTTCTAATTGTTCCTCTTCCCAATCATCAATATATTATAGTTTACAAATTACTCTCAGAAAATCCCGAACAATATCAAGATGCAGTTATTCAAGGTATTCGGGATATCATCGGACTTTCTCGTCATCAACCCATACCACCAGAAGCTATTGAAGTGGTAAAAATGGGAACAACAGTAGCCACAAATGCTCTGTTAGAAAGACATGGCGATCGCGTTGTGCTTGTGATTACCAAAGGATTTAAAGATGCATTACGAATTGGCTACCAAAATCGCCCTCATATCTTCGCTCGACATATCATCTTACCCACAATGCTTTATGAACGGGTAATTGAGGTAGACGAACGCTATGATGCTAATGGCAATGAATTAGCTCCGGTCAGTATTGAACAGGTAAAAAAAGACTTAGAAACAGCTTACAAGAAAGGCATTCGTAGTTGTGCCATTGTATTTATGCATGGCGATCGCTATCCTGATCATGAACAACAAGTTGCCCAAATTGCCCAAGAAATTGGTTTAACGCAGATATCAATATCCCACCAAGTTAGTCCTTTAATGAAATTAGTTAGTCGCGGAGATACAACAGTCGTAGATGCATATTTAACTCCGATTTTGCGACGCTATGTCAACCAAGTAGCTAGTCAGTTACCTGGTGTAAGATTAATGTTTATGAAATCGGATGGTGGCTTAACCGATGCACAACAATTTCAAGGCAAAGATAGTATTTTAAGTGGCCCAGCTGGGGGTATTGTTGGCGCAGTTCAAACTAGTCAAAGAGCAGGCTTTGATTTAATTATAACCTTTGATATGGGCGGGACAAGTACAGATGTTGCCCACTTTAAAGGAGAATATGAACGTCAACTAGAATCAGAAATTGCTGGCGCCCGGATGCGAGTTCCCGTATTAGCAATTAATACTATTGCTGCTGGCGGTGGTTCAATTTTGTTTTTTGATGGTTCTACTTATCGTGTTGGGCCAGAATCGGCGGGATCGAATCCTGGCCCTGCTTGTTACCGTCGTGGCGGCCCATTAGCTGTCACTGATGCAAATGTCATGTTAGGCAAGATTCACCCCCAATATTTTCCCTCTGTGTTTGGGGTGGATGGTAATTTGCCTTTAGATCAAGATATTGTCATTCAGAAATTTACCGAATTAGCTCAAGATATTAAAAATGCCACAAGTGACACTCGTACTCCTGAACAAGTAGCCGCCGGATTTATTGCGATCGCCGTTGAAAATATGGCAAACGCAATTAAAAAAATCAGTTTACAACGAGGTTATGATGTCACTCGATACGTGCTTTGTTGTTTTGGTGGTGCAGGTGGTCAAGTTGCTTGTTTAATCGCTGATACTTTGGGAATGAAAAAGATATTTTTGCATCCTTACGCGGGAGTACTTTCAGCTTATGGTATGGGATTAGCTGATGTTAGGGCAATTAGAGAAAGCGGAGTAGAACAGCCTCTTACCCAAGAATTAGTCCCGCAATTACAACAATTAATGCAAATATTAGAAACCCAAGCTAGACAAGAATTACCCCTTTCTACTGATAGAGCAGATGGAATTGAAGCAAGCAACAAAGAGGAAGTAGTCCGAAAACTTAACTTGAAATATGAAGGGACTAACTCTATTTTGACTATTAATTTTGTCTCAGATGTAGCAGTGATGCGGCAAGAATTTGAGGTTGAACATAAATCTCGCTATGGTTTCATTCAAATCGAAAAAAGCTTGATTGTCGAATCTGCTTCAGTTGAAGTTATTCAGAAAATGGATACTCCTGAAGAACCATTAATCACTCGTACCCGTCCTACCAATCAACTTCCCCTATCTATCGAGACAGTACAAATGTTTACTGCTGACCAATGGCATGATACTCCAGTTTATCGACGAGAAGATTTACAACCAGAAGATCATATTAATGGACCAGCAATTATTGTTGAGAAAATTAGCACAATCGTAGTTGAGCCTGAATGGCAAGCACGCTTAACTGAACGCAATCATTTAGTTTTGCAACGTATTGATGAGGGTTAATTTAGTAATCAATAATTGCTTTTTAATACATAGTGTAAAACTATTTAGATTAAACAAAGTATTAGCTTCAATTTCAGCTAAGAGACGAAATTAAATATGAGTTTAGATAATCAGCAGGAATACATACCTTTTGATGACTACGAAGCTTTTGCAGAAACTTACGTAAAGATTACAGAGTTCAATTCTCACAATGCTAACTATGAAAGACCAGCCATGTTCTCTCTTTTATCAAATGTTAAATTTAAGCGAGTATTGGATGCTGGTTGTGCAGGTGGAATATATTCCGAATGGTTGATTAATCATAGTGCTGATGTTGTAGCGGTTGACATCAGTCATAAGATGGTACAGTTGACTAGGCAAAGGCTACAAAATCGGGGTCAAGTTCACCAAGCCGACTTAAATAAACCCCTTGATTTTTTAGATGATCATTCATTTGATATAGTCTTAAGCTCATTAACTCTGCATTATTTAAAAGATTGGGAAAGTGTTTTAAAAGAATTTAACCGCATACTATTACCCAAAGGATTACTATTATTTTCGACCCATCATCCTTTCATAGACTTCCAATTTTTTGAAAAAGCTGATTATTTTGCCACAGACCTCATAGAAGACTTTTGGTACAGTTTTGGTAACACACCTGTTCGCGTACGCTTTTATCGCCGTCCATTAAGTGCAATGACTTCCGCACTAAACAATGCAGGATTTGTGAGCAAACAAATTGTTGAACCACGCCCTACAGAAGAGTGTAAACTACTCTATCCTCAAGACTATGAAAAACTCTCAACCAAACCTTGGTTTCTCATTATTCTTGCTCAGAAGGAAGCTCTATCCTAGTGGTTCATGGCAAAAGTTTTGATAGGTTTGTAGTAAGCACTTTAGTGCTTAAATATCGAACATTCAGCGTCAACAAATTATGTACAACTTTGCTGCGGCTTGTGAAACTGAAACAATTGTATTTGGTTCTGCAAGACCTGGATACAGTAGTGAGCAAGTCAACCAGTGGATTGAGTTTATGCAGAGTCAAGACATTAAACGCGTTTGTTGTTTACTTCCTCAGACTCAGCTAACTCGTTACTCAGATTTGCTTGGAATCTACCGACAAAAATTTGGACTTGATCAAGTTTGTTGGACACCGATCGCAGATTTTCAATACGCTGATCGCCAAACTCTAATTCAGCAAATTTTACCCTTCTTAGCAGTTGCAAACCAGCGAAATGAGAAAGTAGTAGTTCATTGTTCTGGTGGGATTGGACGCACAGGACACGTATTAGCTGCTTGGCTAGTTAGTGGACGCGGATTCTCAAATCAACAAGCGATCGCAGCAGTTAAACAAACAGGTAAAAATCCCTATGAAGCAGCAATTGCTGGTATCTTCAAAGGTCGAAATCCTTGGAAAATAGTTGCGGAACTAAACGCACTTTTAGATGATTGTCGTTGTGCTGGAGAAGGTTAGACTTTTAGGTTGAGTGGAACAAAATGTACTGCCTGAAGCCGCAATGTTGTAAAATAGTTAAAAACTAAACTCTAACTCTATACTCATGAGTTCCCATCCCCTCTTGAAAGTTGACATTTCTCAACTCAGCGTTGCGGAACGTATCCAACTTGCTGAAGATTTATGGGACAGTATCGTAGAACAGCAAGAGGAACTTAACTTGAGTGAAGCGCAACAACAAGAGTTAGATCGACGGTTAGAAAGTTACAAGAAAAACCCTACAAATGGTTCTAGTTGGGAAGAGGTTAAAAAACGGTTAGGCTCCTCCCGATGAACTATAACCTGATTATCCGGCCAGAAGCAGAATACGATATTCAGGATGCTTTTAAGTGGTACGAATCTCAAAATCCAGGCTTGGGTTCTGAATTTGTCCGTGCAGTCGATGCTTGTCTATCAGGGATTGGACGAAACCCTCTTGCTTACCAAGTCATTCACAAACAGGTAAGAAGAGCATTAATCCGTCGATTCCCATACATAATTCTCTACGTTTTTGACCAAGATACTGTTTTTGTACTTGCTTGCTTCCATGCAAAACGCGATCCAAAACAATGGTTAGATAAATAGTGACATACTCCCACACTGAATGAGTACATTACAGTGTGGGCTTCTCAGACA
>NZ_JCACKS010000083.1:0-2564 GCF_059505505.1 Pelatocladus sp.
AGGCTGGTCGTGGCAGCTTGAATCACTGCCTACCCCGAATTATTGAGCCGATACTTTCTTTCCTTATTCAAACCTACTTTTGTGATTGGATTACGTCAAGGAGTAAGTTGTTCTGATACCGTTTTGCAACAAGTAAAACAGTGGTTACTTAAAGGATTAATTCAAGGAATTGGTTCACGAGTCAATAGTGGTTATGGAAAGTTAAAACTTGAAAGACAAGCCTTTGTTTCTCTTCCTTCAGAACTACGTCCCAAAAAAAGAACCCCAATTCTACAAGTTCCTTTTGAATTGGAAGGACAACTAATTCACGGATATCAACGAGTTGACTGGAGACAAGATGGCCAGAGTAATTGGCAACCGAGACCCCAAGCAGTATCAGAAGTGAGACCTATTGCTTTTCGGTCGATGCTGCGGTATTGGTTTAGAATTTTTGCTTTAGGGGTTTTGCCTCAAAAGCGGGTACGTAAGCTAGAAATATTTGTATTTGGTGGAATTGAGCCACAAGCACAAACAGGACTTTTTCAGCTAGAAATCGATAATGGGGATAACTCTCAATCCCATTCTCAAGCTGGAATTCTTATTTTACATTATTCACCCTTCATCAATGACAAAATTAAGCCATTAATTCGCGACTTATTGAGAAGTTTGACTTGGTTAATGTTTCATCTAGGGGGAGTTGGACATGGTGCGAGAAGACCTTACTACAAACGCATAGGAAATCCTCAACATCGAGGAGTTAATTTGATGCCTACACGTGAGGAAATTACCGAAACAGTGAGACAGAATTGGATATTACCTCCAACTCCTCAAAAGTTCCAGAATTTATTTCAACAACATTTAGACAAGTTTTATTCAACGTTACGTGTATTGGCAAAACAAGAAATTGATTATCGCCAACCACGAGAAGATGTGATTGCATCTACTGCACATACTTGGGTTGAGGCTGTGGATATCAATTGTGAGATTTTGGTAATTCGCAAAGCAGTGAAAGAACAAAATTCTAGACCTTATGCACTCAAAATATTACATGACCAATTTCATGACTTAGAGTCTCACGACTATACAATAGCAAAAAGTTTATGCGGAGGAATCAATAAAGAATCTACAGAAGAAGGTGACGAAATTGACCGTGATGTGATACCTTCTCCTGTGTGGATTGCTAACTTGCACAAATATCAAGTTGTGACAGTATTTGGAGCAAACCAAGACCCTCGTCAAGAATATTTAAGAAGATTGAAAGATGCGATAGATAATTCTCAAAATTCCTTTGATAGCTATGCTCAAATTTGGCCCCTACACCTACGCAGAGCTTGCGACTGATTTAACATTTATTCCAAGCATCAGCAACATAAGCAGAATCAACCACAGTACCCATTAAATTTACAGGTGTATTCGCTGAAGCGTAATATTTAACTTTTGGTGAGAGTTCATCAATCGCATTGATGCGTTGCTTACCTGGTCGAATATAAACCACTAAAACTGCTTTGTTGGGAAGCACGTTAACAATCTTTTTGAGTTGTTCAGCTACTCGCTTTTCTATTAACTGAGCAATTTCTGTTTCTGGTAAACTGTTTTTTTCTGTATCAGCAATTAGCTTGTAATTCACCAAATCTAGAACCACAACATCACCAGAAACCTTGATTCTTTTGGAAGCATCTAACATTCGTGTTGTTTTAAATCCTCGTTGTGCAAGCAACTGATACTCTTCTGGATAATCATCAGCAAGCATTGGTTGGCCTTGAGGAAGAAGGTAATCAACAGATATACCACCAAGCACTTTTTCGCGGTCTAAAATTTGTTTGAGATTACCAACTTGTTGACCAACAACCTCACTCACTGATAATTGCAGCCGTTGTTCAACTTCAGAGCGTATCAACTGACGTGCTTCCTTAAGACTTTGATTAAACAGGTAAACGCTGATCGCTCCAACTACTCCTAAAATTATTCCGAATACCACAAATGATAGATTAATCGCACCAACAAAACTGCCAAAACTATTATTCAGGCGTGTGTTAGCATCTTGTAAAAACTGGATTTGGCTTTTGAGTAACTCGACATCAGCACCACCGGAGGGAGATGGTTTTGGGCTGGGTGTGGGAGATGGAGTAGCTTGGGCGATAAAAACCCAAATCTGGAATAGCCTAATTTGAGACAGATTGAATAAGTGTGACAAATACATATTGACACTCAAAAGGCAACTTTAATAGCAATTATTTGCTATCCAGCATAATCTAAGTTTGTTGGCGTTTAGATCAGCTACTCTACTCCAAATCCTGTTTTGTAGCGACTGTCTTGAAAGTCAAGCGATCGCCTGCTTCACTAAACCACCAGCTACAATTACAGTCTTGATACTAGCTCAAACAGCCCCAAGGAAGACGGAAGCTGCTACAGGGTGCGCGAAACACGGAAACGTCAACCCAGAAGCTGCTGCAAGGAACCCGGAAGCTGCTACAGGGTGCGCGAAACACGGAAACGTCAACCCAGAAGCTGCTGCAAGGAAGACGGAAGTTGCTACAGGGTGCGCGAAACACGGAAACGTCAACCCAGAAGCTGCTGCAAGGAAG